>JAQWPZ010000219.1 GCA_029245125.1 Rubripirellula sp. | reverse complement strand
CGCATTGCCTGTTCATTCTGTGCCGGTTGATTCTGTGCCTGCGAAACGGGCAACACGCGGCCTTCGTTGACGGTGCCCCAAACCGAGATGTCCTTGATCTTCATCGGATCGCAGGTGATCGGGTTGTCGCCGAGGATCGTGAAGTTGGCCAATTTGCCGGATTCAATGCTACCGATTTCCTTCTCCATCTTGAGCGAGTAGGCTGCGTTAAGAGTGACCGCACGGAGCGCCCCCTCACGACTAACTCGCTGGTTCTCAGCGGCAATGCGACCGGAGGTCGTGATACGGTTTACCCCGCACCACATGAGGAAAAGTGGATCGGCAGGCGCCATTGGCATATCCGAGTGGTACGAGTAGGAAATCCCCGCGCGCTCGACGTCCCCCATGCGCACCATCTGGTCGGCCCTCTCAGGCCCGAGTCCCACCTTGCTGTAGTTGTCTGCGAGGGCCCGGACGTAGTACGGATTGCCACTGACGATACAGCCCAACTGCTTGATTCGATCGACTTGGTCCTCGCCACTTACCGCGAAGTGCACGATGGTGGTGCGGTGGTCGAAGCGGGGATTACGACGAATGTTTTTCTCCACGGTGTTCAGCACACGGTCCAACCCGGCGTCGCCGTTGACATGAATATGGATTTGATACCCGTCATCCCAGTAAATGCGAAAGGCTCGCTGGAACACATCGAGGTCAGTCATCCATTCGCCCTTATGTTTGTCAAGATACGGTTCACGCACTTGCATCAACAGCGAGTAGATAGCACCATCCGCGAAAAGCTTCACCATTTTGTCGGACTGGCTTGTATTCCCCGAATACCACGACTTCAATTTTGCGGATTCGGCAAGCACCTGGGCGTCGTTGTGATACTTGTCAGCCATCGTCTTGCCGTCCACCATGAAGGTCCAGCGAAACGGCATGTTTGGCTGTGAGAACACCTTGTTTACACCGTCTTGAATCGGCTTGACCTGAATTCCGCCGGGCTCGTTCCCAAAGGTCACCCCATTGGCATGCATGAAGTCGCGGGCGATTTCCAAACCGCTCTGTAGCTTCTCCGGCGTGGCGATCATGCCTGCTACCTTGGTGGGTAGAACAGCGAACATACCCTGCTCCCAAAAACGCCCTTCCACAAAATCCGACTGCTCTTTCTGGGATTTGGTCCAGCTATCGACCAACTCTTTGGTCACTCCTCCTGCCTCCATGGCAGCGGTATTTAGCATCAATTCGTGGCACGATCGGGCCCAAACCACGAGCGGTCGATTCGTGCTGATCTTGTCGAGATCGGCACGGGTGAGTTCGCCGTAGAAACTCGGGTGATAGCCCCAGGTCACGAGAGGCTTGTCTGAATCACTCATTTTCTTTTCGGCCTCAGCAAGCCGCTGCAAGAAATCGGCCCTGTCTTTAACCGCTGGGATCGTTCTTGTAGGCAACACCCAGTCTTCGATGGACAAAACCTCCGAAGCCATCGTCAACGCAGTGAGCACCGGGTGGTCGTGCTGAGCGATGAAGCCGGGCACGATGACCTTGTCCGCAAACGTTTCGTCAATTGAAAATTCCTGATCTCCGGCAGCTGCTTTTAACTCCTGAACATTTCCTGTGGCAAGGATTCGGTCACCAACCACAGCCACTGCCTGGGCTTTGGCCCTGCCCGGGTCGAGTGTCACAATTTCTTTGGCCTTGTAGATCGTGACTTTGGGAAGTGGCTTTCCTGCGACTTTCCCACCAATGTCTTGGAGCGAAGACGATTGAGCCAATGCGGCCTCGGAGCCCAGCAGAATCGTGGCGAGGCTCAGAACATGCCTGGTGTGTGTACTCAAACGATACATTCGGATCATCGATGCGTCTCCTTCATTACCCGCGGTAAAATAATCGCATGCTCAGAATAAAAACGCAATTTATACAGAGTTTTGCCACATTGCTATTTGACTCCCCCGATCGAGCCCCTCTCCGCAGTAAATTTCAACAGATACAAAAACTGCAAATAATTCCTGCACCTCAACCAAGTCAAGCCGCGTCTTTCACGCCCCCCGTAAACCGCTTCGAGAGGAAATGCAACGCCAACACCAATGTTTATCAACCACCGAATGCGAAACGGCGAATCGATTGTTCGCGACGAACTCGCAACTCTGGTGAACGCCTCTCCTGCGGATGAAGGTTGGTGCATCAATTGGCTTCATGAACCACGTGCGTCTGACCTTCAGTTACCAGGGTCGCCGATCCCGGCTGACCGATATGCATGGTCATGTTCTGAAAAACATCCTTGCATGATTTGGGCCCAACCGTGTTAGGCAGCGAAAAAAGCAGAATGTTTTCCGTAATCGATTTACGACTACGTTTTTTCCGCGACGTGATTTCTCGAGCGACAAATTCTTTACCCACCCCTGCTCGATTCGCAACCCTCGTCCATCAGGAAAAGGATGCCTCGGTGAGATCACCTGACCACGGCAAAAGCTCGCTCAGCTCGCTTTTTCGATCGATCGGCATGCACCACTACAAACGAAAAGAAGATACCAGACCACCGGACTGGTGCTCACCACAAACCAGCCCGTCCTTGGATCGAATCGGACCACGAGGACCAGACCGAAGAGGACCGTTACAGCCACGCCGGCCATCGCAACCGCGACCCCAATCCAACGCGTTCTTTTCGTGATGGTTTGACGCTTACCCGGTTTGAGAAAATCGACTGGCGGACCGGCATCGAGTTCGTCGAACCCCTCACCACTCTGCAACGCGGTCTGCATGCGTTGGTAGTAATGCAGCATTGGGTCGAGATGATTCTCTCTCGCGGTCTGGTTCATTCTCCACAGATACCAATACAGCCACGCCCCTCCCACGAGCAAGATTGCGACACCAATAAGTTCTGGCAACTCAAATGTAGTTCCGGCGAGCCCCAAGACGATCAACCAGAGTCCAACGTAGATCGGCGAGAGATACCACAATCCCACATTTCGAATGTTCAGCGACTGACGGCGTAGATACTCAACTTCGACATCTACGAATTCGCGGAAGTTTGTCTCCGAAGCCTCCCGAATTTCCCTGCGACTTGCCCACCACAAGACAGACGGGATCATGAGGCCCGCAATGACGATGATTGCGCAACCGAGGCGTTCTAACCACGAGCGAGCGGTGCACATCCACGCGGCGAAGCGGCAATCACAAAGATTGACGCGAACGTTTTTTGATCATGCAGGAGATTCCTGTCGCATTCAAATCGCTACCACAGGCGAATCGCGTTCGTATCATGTTCCCGAACGAGTGGCGCATTTAAACTCCGTCACGTTGCAGGTCCTGAACGACCAGACTAACCAGATTGGTGATGGCGGAGAATTGAGCGACCTCGGATTGCAGCAGCCGCCGAAACCAAATTTCGGCGAGTCTCACCTCAGCTGAAACGTTGCATGACCACCACTTAACGATTCTTCTTGGAATCACGTCTTGCTCGCTGCTTGTCCTTGAACCGTTGTTTTCGTTTCGCGTCTTTTGCCGCGGTCTTTTCGGCTTTTTTGGCGACGGCAGCCTCGGTGTCCCGTCTCTCTTGCTCCATCATCTCGGGACTCTCCAGCGTGAGCCTTCCCAGCTCACCCGACCGGAGCTCCGTGACGAGGATTCGTGACGCACGATCGATATCAACACGGTTGCCCCTCTCGAGGCACCCGCGTTTACGACCAATTGCTTCGATCGCCATCAAATCGCTTTCCGGCAAAGATTCGAGTCGGTAGCGATCCATCAATCGATCGGGATATTGAGCAAGCAGATATCGCGCCGCGAAAAATCCAATCTCCGCGTAATCCATTGCCGTCTCCTTAATCGAGCCCAGCAACGCCAGCCGATAGCCACTGTTTACATTCTGCACGTTTGGCCAAAGGACACCGGGTGTATCCAAAAGAATGACACCCTCGCCGATGTTGACGCGTTGTTGTTGCTTGGTCACGGCAGGAGTGTTGCCGGTCTTTGCGATCTTCTTTCCGGCAAGATAGTTGATGATCGTCGACTTCCCGACATTGGGGATGCCAAAGATCATCACGGTCATGGTTCGTGCCTCGCGATGAGGAACCATTTGTGCCGCCACCTGCTTCAATCGACGGATACCTGGCACATCATCAGTCGTAACTGATCTCGCTTGGATCGATTCGTCTTGTTGCAGGTAGTCGAGCCAAAGCGTTGTGGAAGCATCGTCCGCGAGATCAGACTTTGCCAGAACCTTGAGACATGGCTTGTTCCCCCGCAGCTCGGCAAGCATAGGGTTTCCACTTGAATAAGGGATCCTCGCATCGAGGACTTCCATCACGACATCCACTTTTGGGAGCGTCGATTCAATTTCAAGTCGGGCCTTGTGCATGTGCCCGGGAAACCACTGAACAGCCATGACGCCTGCGATGGAAGAGGAACGAACCGGCGATTAATTACACATGAGTGTCGCCTCTACGACTCCGCTTGCTAACCCCGTGGGGCCAAAATACTCAGCCGAGCAATAAACACTGCTTGAAAGTCGACTTTCGAGCAGTGCCGGCCCGAACATCTCGGCCGAGATCAGTCGCGTTTCGATGTCCTCACCGCTCCCCGCCACCCTTCTCACCGGAACGGCGGCAAGCCTCGATCGACCACAGGATTGGCCATAAGTAACAAAAAACTTGGGCGAAAAAAAAAGGTGTTAGGCCCGAATGGCACGGGCTTCACTGGACCGCGTCACTTAAATGACGAAATGTCGATCAATACTAGCTCGACGCGCCAGCGAGTGGGTTGGCTGAAACAGACCCACTCGCTCGCGCTTCGAGCTAGTAGGAATGGCAAAACGGCGTTGTTCGGCTAATCGGTTCAATCATTGCGATCGCGAGTTACTAGCTTTGCCCATTGTGCTGACACAACGTTATCGCTTAAGCCCGTGCCATTCGTGTCAGGAACCAAATCCGTTTATTGGTTCCTGACACGTATTCCTACTCACCCTTCCTGCCCCTCGACAACGTTTGGCTTGGACTGCGTTTTTGCTGCGGCGGTTCACCCCCGTGGTCAGCGTCGACACCGCGGCGAGCCGTCCTGGTCAGGCGAGGTCTTATCATCACGTTCAAGAAGTGAACGTAGCGACGGTCTTGATTTTCAAGTGAGACTTTGGTTTCGTATCCAGCTTATTTCGTTCTTGATGCGTTGAAAGAAACTTCATGAGAAAGCTGCGCAGAACGCCTGCGGGACTGATCGTCACTCCCGGGGCCAGTGCTGATCGCGAACACGCGACACTTGTTGCCATCGAAGAGGGTCTTCCGGAAATCACCGTTGAACGATTGACGCTGGGCACGACCAGCGTGAAGAACGCCGTCGGAAAGATTCAGAAGGCTGCCGAAGAGCTTGCGGAAAAACTGAACTGCGAACCGAAGGACATTGCGTTCGGCGGCCGCAGCTTTGGTGGACGAGCTTGCTCAGTCGCGGTCGCGGAAGGATTGCCAGCAGCGGCATTGGTCCTGTTGAGTTATCCGCTGCACCCGCCTGGTAAACCAGAAAAACTTCGAACCGAACATTTTCCGGATGTCAAAGTCCCCACGCTATTCGTCTCTGGCGAAAAAGATCCGTTCGGAACATCCGACGAATTCAATGAGCAGGTCGAGGCGATTTCCGGCCGAGTCGAATTCGAATTGGTTCCCGGCGGCCATTCTCCGAAAGGTCAGGACGCCAATATCGTTGCGCTGATACGTCACTTCTTTCGCCTTTGACACGCAGATGACGATGGACGTGTTTGGGTTTCACTTTGTCGATTCGCAGTGGACCGTGCACGGCGTTGCAGGCGAGGCCGCAGAAGAACGGATCATCCCCGGCTACGTCGGTTCGAATGAAGTCCTCTGCCCGGCTCGGGTCGGGGTTTAGTTCCCACCCTGCATTTCTTTGAGCGTGACCTTGCCATCCCTGTCAGTGTCCCAGCCGTTAAAACGTTTGGTCAGCACGGGGACGTTCCGGTTGGCCGGGTCGCCGATGAACTCCTCCAGCGTCATGTGACCATCCTTGTTGGTGTCCCTACGCTTGAAGACCGCCTCGGGGGATTGACGTGTCGCGGGCTTTTTGGGTTTTGGCGATGCAGCAGGTGCCACGGCACCGGGCCGATAGTCAGGATTGGGAACCGGCACGGCCGCCTCGGTTTCGGCGAGGTAGGTAGTGATGGCGGCATTCAGCTTCTCGACCAGTTGTGGCTTCGAAGCGGCTAAGTTCTTCGATTCACCGATGTCGCTGTCCAGGTTGTAGAGCTCGAAACGGTCCGTTCGTCCTGGCCCATCCCCGTAAAAACGGATCAGCTTCCACGGCCCACTTCGGATTGACGTACACGGGATCGTGCCCGGCTTGGGGTAATAGTTGGGGACGAAGCAGACGAACGACTCACGCGGCCCGTCCTTACCCTGCAAGGCGGGCACCTGACTGACGCCATCAAGGTGATAGCCAGTTGGCTTGTCGATCCCGAGCATTTCCAACAAGGTCGGGTACCAGTCCGTACTGACCAGCAGGGTGTCGGAGTTGGAGCCTGGCTTGATCGTGCCCGGCCACACCACGGCACAGGGCACGCGCACGCCACCCTCATAGATCATCGCCTTTCCGCCACGTAGCGGGACATTACTCGTCGGCGGAATCCCGTCGACACGATCGTACATGTTACCGCCGTTGTCGGAGAAAAACACGACAATGGTGTTGTCCGTCAGCTTCAGCCGATCCAGCGTGTCGAGCAGCTGTCCCACCGCATCGTCGAGGCTCTCGACCATGGCCCCGTACACCGGCGTCCGCTGCGGATTCTTCGGGTCGGCCTTCCCGGCATACTTTTCGGTGAGTGCCTGCTTACCATCAAACGGTGCGTGGACCGAGAAGGCCCAGTAGTTCAAGAAGAAAGGCTTGTCCTTGTTCGCTTCGATGAATGCCGTCGCCTCATCGGCCATGCGGTCTTCGATGTGTTCTTCCGGGACAGAGGGATCGAAATCGAGCGCGTCGGGGAATTTCCATGGGGCGACATAGGAGCCCGCTGGTCCCGGACCGGGCCAGTGCGGGATGTCGGTATCGAACCCATGCTCCAGCGGCGTGTAGGGTTCCCTACCCAGATGCCACTTGCCGAAGTGTCCGGTCACGTAGCCGGCTTCGTGGATAACTTCGGCCAGTGTGGTGTACTTGGTGTCCAACCGCGAAACGCTCTTGGGCGTCCGCACTTTGTGGTCGGGGCGAGCATTTGGCGCAAGTGCCTTTTCAAGGTTGACCGTCGCAGTGTGGCCCGCTGCGCTGGTAAAGCCTGTCCGAGCCGGGTCCTGCCCGCTCATGATGCTGCTGCGGGTTGGCGAGCACAGCGGGTGCGCGGTGTACGCGTTGGAAAACAGCATGCCACGCTTCGCCAATCGTTCGATATTCGGCGTCTCATAGAAGCTGGTCGTGCCGAACAGCGTCGTGTCACTCCAGCCCAGATCGTCGGCGAGGATAAACACGACATTCATTTGCTTTTCAGCGTTCTTGCTTGATGCCAGCTCGGCGGCTACCGCATTGACGCTTGTTACAGGCAGAAGAATGAGCAGGAGGAAGTATTTCATTGTCAAATCACTTCTTTTGGTCTTCAAAGTGAGGGGCATGTAATTCGAAACCAGGCACAATTTTTTACGGGTAGGCCGCATGACGCTAGCCGTCGCTTCTTTCATAAACCCCGCCGGTCGATTCGGCGTCTGCCAAGTGTTGTTCTCGCCGGAGCTGCGTCGCTCCGCTCCTTGATCCGGCCTACTTGCTCCGCTCCTTGATCCGGCCTACTTGATCGGGTTTCGTGTCGGTGCGTTGAACCATGATATTTCTGGCCGGGTTGCCAGTGGTACCGGCTTGACCAAGCTTACAACCATTGCGCGGAACGCACCTGAACACGCAGTTAAACTGATCATGAATTGCTGCGGATTCCGGGACGGCATGCAGGTCGCATCGCTTCTTATTTCTCCGGTCCAGATCCATTCGAGCCGTCGAAGTAGATTCCATCCACGCCGACATCTTTCGGTGTGCGTGGATCGCCGTTAAGACCGAAATAGACGATGCGGCAGTTGTTGCCTTTGCTCAGCTCGTGTCGCTTGTCACTGATTCGAACGGTCAGCTTGTGTTCTTTTTCCGGGTCGAGTCCCTCTCGCAAGATATAGATCCGGTTCAGGTGCAACTTGAAGCTGTTCTTGGCAACAAACAAATCCTGTGTCACCCAATCTGAGTCATCGACACTGTGTTCGATGATACCGGATTTCGGTCCAGCGATCACTTGGATGGCTACAGCAGAACCTTTGAAGGTAATGTCAAAGCTATCGCCCGGATCATGTCCGATCAACTGCGGCCGCTCGTTCCAACCCACGCGAACCTTTCCGCCTTCTGCTGCGGCATCGTAGTCGGTCTGAACGGCAAACCCATTCAGGTTTGTCGCTGTTTGCGGCGGAAACAGCTTTCCTTCAGTATAGGAGGACGGATCGAGTTTTTCCGGCATCGTATGAGCAACGACCGGCTGGGGCCTTCCCGACCACGCTTCATCGAGCAACCGCTCGATGCTGTCGGCATAGAGTTGCTGTCCGAAGGGCGATGGGTGCACTCCCTTGATGTCATCCTTCCAAGTGAACTCTCCACGTTTGATGCGTTCGTAAACCTCCTCGGTGATATCAAGCGTCGGCACTCCATAGTGCTCAGCCACATTGTCGAAACTCTCAATCAGCTCGGGCGTCTTCCCGTTCTCGTAATCTTCGAGCTTGTCCGTGCAGGCGAAATGCATCATGACGATGTCCATGTCGGGATTGGCCCGCCGCGCGTGCCGAACAATGCCTTCCATGCCGCGAACCGCTTGGTCGGCCGTTCGTCCAATGGAGACATCGTTCACCGCCGCTTCTTCGAACAACAAATCGACTTTTCCGTTTTGAATGACGTCCCGATCCAGTCGAAACGAACCATACATCGTTCCGGTTGAACCGACTCCGGCAAGGATGAAGTTGAACTGTGTCGACGGGAAACGCCGTTTGAGGTTTTCCATCACCTTCTTTCTCCAGGGCATTCCAGTAATGGAACCACCGACAAAGGCGACCGTGCCGCGTTTGGTCGTCTCGAAGATGTACTGCGAATTCTTCAGCCCGTCGTGCATTTCGAACCAGTTCTGTTGCAACGGTCCGGTGTAGTTCTGCCACGGATAGGAACCGGATGCTGTTTCCTTTGGTTTCGCAGGCGAGGCTGTTTCCTGTTTGGGTTTGCTCTTTTGCTCTTGAAGCCTCTTTGGCTGAGGGCTCTTTGGCTGAGGGCTTTTCGTGCTGGCTTTCCGTTGTGACGGTGCCGCCGGTCGCCGCACCGATGGTAGCGATTGGTCCCAGGTCGCAATGGACTTGAGCATGCTCGCCGCCTGCTCGGGGTGCGTGGCGATGACGTTCGTTGTTTCGTTCGGGTCACTCGCCAAGTTGTAGAGCTCGTCGCCATCACGCCGGTTCACATGGTATTTCCATTCGCCGTGCAGGGCGGTCGGAAACTGCTTCTTCCAGTAAAGAAGGCGTTCCGGATTCCGTTCCTCTCCCAGCCAAACATCAGCAACATTGAGCCCCTCGAACTGATCTTTCTCGTAAGGCGTGCCGGTGAGGTGACACAAGGTGGGAAGGAAATCCAAGCCGGAGAGAATACTGGTTTCATTGACGGCATCGACAGACACCTTGCCCGGCCAACGGACGATGAAGGGAATGCGGACTCCGCCTTCATCCATC
>JAQWPZ010000190.1 GCA_029245125.1 Rubripirellula sp. | reverse complement strand
GCCGACCGGCCGAACATCTTGATCATCATGGCTGATGATTGCACTTACAACGATCTGCCGTTGTACGGTGGTGAAAATGCAGCGACACCGAATCTGGATCAGTTAGCAACCGAAGGTTTGACATTCAACCGCGCGTATCTCGCTGAAGCGATGTGCCAGCCTTGTCGGGCGGAGTTGTATTCCGGTTTGTATCCAATGGGAAACGGTTGTGCGTGGAATCACAGTAGCAGCTATCGCGACATTCGCAGCATGCCTCACTACTTGGGCGAAGCTGGTTATCGTGTTGGAATCTCCGGTAAGGTTCACGTCAAACCCAAGGGAGCATTCCCATTTGAAGCAGTGGCTGGATTCGATGCGAGTTGTGTTCGGAATCCGACACGGGACCATGATCTGGCAGGCGTGAAGGAGTTCATGACACGAGACAATGATTCGCCATTCGCGTTGGTCGTCGCGCTTGTCGAGCCACATGTGCCCTGGGTCATGGGTGACGCATCTGCTTATCCGCAACGCAAAATTCAATTACCTGCCAACATCGCTGATACCCCAATTACCCGGGAGGCGTTTTCGCGTTACCTGGCTGAGATCACTTACATGGATGGACAGGTGGGTGAACTGCTGAATGCCGTGGCAGCCACCGACCACCGTGAAGACACGCTCGTGCTGTTTACATCCGAGCAGGGATCACAGTTCCCGGGCAACAAATGGACAAACTGGGATACCGGCGTGCACACCGCATTGATGGCTCGGTGGCCGAGTGTCGTTCCTGCGGGACGGCGGACCGAAGCAATCGTGCAATACGCTGATATTCTGCCCACGTTGCTGCAGCTTACGGGGACAACGCATGATCCAAAGCAATTCAATGGAAAGAGTTTTTGGGACGTACTTCAAGGCAAGAAGAAGACACATCGACAATATGTGTACGGGATGCACAACAATGTTCCCGAGGGACCGCCCTACCCTGTGCGGACGATCAGCGACGGTGAATATCGATACGTGCTCAACCTGAGTCCTGAGCGGCTCTATATCGAAAAGCATCTAATGGGTATCAAAGGTGATGGACTGTTAAACAACCCTTACTGGCAAACCTGGGTTTGGGATTCTTGGGAAACACCTCGGACTTACGATCTGGTCCAGCGTTACATGCAGCGTCCTGCTGAAGCGCTCTATCACACAGCAGCCGACCCTTATGAGCTCAACAACCTGATTGATCAGGCAGAGCACGCGGAACGGATCAGCCGATTCCGGCAGCAGCTGACCTCGTGGATGTCGGCACAGGGCGATCCGGGCATTGAATTGGACACGACTTTGTCGCATCAAGCCGCCCGCCGGGGCGAGCATCGGTTTCAAACGCCAGGCCGCTCCGAAGCCCAGCCTGGTTCAAGGCCCTGAGCGAAAGGGTGGCGGAGATCGCGATGGTTGTGCTTCCCAGGGTTAACGCTTTCCAGCGGTGAGGGGCCCGATCTTTGTTGGCCGGGATGGTGAACCGATCAGGTTTTGCGGAATTGCATGTAGGCCAGCGTGTGCACTGGTAGCAAGACCAGGCACATCGTGGCGGCATAGCCCAACACGACGCCTGAGGTGGAGTAGTAGTAGCCGCTAATCCACACCGCGGCTCCCGTTGAAATTGCCCCAATCAGTGAGGCACGGAAAAGAGGTTGCGCCCGCTGCGACAGGACATAAAAGCCTTGCACCGAAGCAAGGTGGCTGGCAATGCAGCCGAGACTCAAAACAGCGACCTGCCACCACGCGATGAATCGTTGTTCCAGGCCCATCTCGAGCAGGGGCAAACAGGCAATCCCTACGACGAGGGTTGCTAACGCGGTGATCAATAGCGACGTGGAGACCAATGCAGTGCGACGCCACATCGTGCCTGCCTGTTCTCGATCGCCGGCGCCGTGGTGTGCTGAAACGACCGGGTACTGAGTTTGGACCCAGGCGAGTGCGAGCATTTGGATCGGGGTTGTTACCGCCAGGGTCATCCCCAGCGGTGCCGCCTTGGCATCACCGTGGAACTTCAAGACGATCACGGTGAAAAATTGCGTGGCAAAATGAAACGCTACGGCGATCAACGCCAGTCGCCACTGCATGGGCAAGACATCTTGTTTCCAAGCAAATTTGGAAGCTTCGTTCGTCGCGTCACGAAACCGACGAAAAAAATCAGCCTTCGCAATGAAGGTGATGTAGATCGCTAATATCGACTGGACAGCAGATGCGACAACGAGGGCCCACAATCGCATTCCACTCGCTAAGGCAGCCCACACCACCAAGCTGCCCGCAATCATTTGCACCAGCCGAAATCGGTAGATGAATTCACGAAATCCTGCTCCCTCGAGAATCGACAGAGCGGGCGCGAGCCAAACGGAGATTGCTGCGATCGGCACCAATGTCACCAATGGACCCTGCCAGGCAACGGTGGAATCAACCAGCGTGTACCAGCCGAAGCCAATCGCCGCAGCGGCAAACAAAATGCTCGCGGCGCTAAACCATCGAAATGATGATCCGATTAAGTCCCGCATTCGAGCTGCCGATGCAATCCAGGCCGGGTTCGATTCGTAGGCTTCGGATTCCGCTGAATCGGATTCGATCTTGCCCATCGCAGCCGTCTCGTGGCTTGAATGGCTGACCAAGACATTCAGCAAGCCGAGTTCGAAATAGGCTTGGATACCGATGACACCCACGATGCCGTAATAGACGCCTTGCTCGGAGAGCGTCAGAGTTTTTATTAGCAGCAGAATCGTGATCGGTCCCGACAATGCCTGCCAAAATCGCCCCCCAATCGCGAACGCGAGCGTTCGGTCGAGTTGCAGACGATCACGTATTTCACGCAGCATAGTGATCGGCTCGCTGATTTGGGCAAAGGAGGCGTCGACTTCGAATCCAGCCAAGTGCTGAACGATGCAACATGGATTGCTGATCTCGTGTAGTTGCACGGCGATGCCAATCTTCACGTTTTTTTAGTTGTGAAGACAAGGCGAGTTGATTGCTCACCCGTTCGCTGCCTGTGGGAAGCCCATGCCGGTTTGGGTCGCACCCAACCGCAAAACCTTCCTCAGGGATCAGGCAGAGGTGCCTCGTTGAAGATTCCAGCTCGTTCCATGCAACGAAAGTAGGTCGAGCCGAACTTTCTCGAACCGAACTTTCTCGAACCTCTGTCTCAGTACGCACCGAGTCGCCGAAACGCCCGGTTTTGCGATCGGAAATGATCTTCAGGTCGGAAACGATTTTCGGATTAGAAACGGTTTGCACTATGAACGGAGTTTGCGCCGAAATCGAACCAGGGCACGACCGGCACGATAAAAGGAAAGTGAAGGCAGAGATCCAAGTTGTAGTTGTTTTCCCGGTTGGAATCTCGCCGTTCGATTTCCCCAGAAGAGAACGGTGTCCGCGAGCGAGATGGCGGCGGCGAGCCAAAACAAGGCAGATAAGGGGTGCCGCTGCAAGGCGACGCCTAGCATCTGTAAAGCTGATCGGGGATTTCCCGATTTGAGCGCGATGTTGATCCAATAGATCCGGCGATTCCAATCGTCTTTCTTCGGGGGTGGGATATCTTGCGTTGGATGGTCCAACGGCGGAAGGCCGCGTCGCACCCGAGCCTCGTTATGAATTTGGTGCCCTTGCGTTCTCTGTTCGATATTGACCGTCCAGTTCGCTGACGTCGAATGAACCCGATAACAAAGGTGAATTGCCGGCACGTTGGCAAGTTGGCCAACTTCAGCCAGTCGCAGCCACAAGTCATAGTCTTCGGCGCAGGGGTAGCGTTCGTCGTATCCACCCGCTTTGAGGACTGCTGATTTTCGAACGGTAACGCAAGACTGGAAAAATGCGTTTGCTTCGCCGGAAAGATGTTGGCGGTCGATTGAATCACCATCGAGAGGATGATTGACTGGACCGATTGCCTGCCCCGTCGCGGTCATGCAGTACCCTTGCCCACTGACAGCCACGCAATCGGGGTGCTTGTTTAAATAGGCAACTTGGTCAGCGAGCCATCCAGGTGATGCAAGGTCGTCGCCGTCCAGCCACGCAACTAAATCGGATTCGGCCAGTTCTAGCAAGCGATTGCGTGTTTTCGCCCGACCTTGATTGGGTTGTGTTTCAATGCGGATACAGTCCTCGGTCGCTGCCAATCTCTTGGCAACTTGCAGTGAGCCATCCGTTGAACCGTCATCGAGCACGATGATCGACATGGAGCCGTCATATTGCTGCAACAGGACGCTTCGAATCGCGTCGCCGAGGTAGGCATCCAAGTTGTAAGCTGGGATCACCACCGTCACTCGGGCAGTCTGATTGCTTGGCGTTTCCATCACCAACTAGTGACCTCGTGAGGAGTGAGAGGTGAGGCTGCTAATTCACCACGACCATTGAGCTGGTGGTTTTGGTTGCTGGCGTCCATGGAATCCATCGCTGGTTCGGTAATTCGATTTCTAAGACGCTGCTGACTGGGTATCTGGCTGACTGGGTATCTGGATGACTGGGTATCTGGCTGACTGGGCATCGGAAGAATTCAAGAGACAATGTGCCACCATTCTCGTGTCCCGATAATCGCTGGATCGAATCCAGTCCCCGCTCTCGCAGTATAAAAGCCGATCGTCATCAAAGCAGCTACCGGTCGAAAGAACAGCTGATTTCACAATCTGGGATGCCCGTTTTTGCGGGTAGCATCTTCAAGATTTTGTCATCCTGGAGAGAACTCGATTGACGTTGCCGAACCATGAAGGCTGCGGTAACGTAGGTTTCTGGTTGACGAATCGTCGCATTGGCTCAGTCGAATTGGCTTATCAGATCGGTTTTCCGCTTGAGTAACACACAACCAGATGCGGGGCGTGTTGGCATCGCCCACGAGCCTGAATTATGCGGCCGTCCGCCGGAAAAATGCTACGACGATCTCGGTCTCATTCGTCGCCTCGTACGCACTGCGATGACCGAATTCGGACTCGGTCAAAATGATCCCGACGTTCCTCTGGCGGATATCATCTCACCGGGGCAAACCGTCCTTCTCAAGCCGAATTGGGTCTATCACAAAAATCAAGCTCCGCATGGAAACGCGAGCCTTGTGACACATCCCGAGATTGTGCTGCAGACTCTGTTGGAAATTACTGCCGCGAAACCAGCCCGGGTCATTCTCGGGGATGCTCCGATTCAGGGGTGTGATTGGACCAGGTTAATCACGCCTGAATTTCGATCACGATTGAAGGAAATCGAGGCGGCTTCGGGGGTCACGATTGACTTAGTTGATTTCCGGCGAACGGTGACAAAGACTGAAAATCTAAAAGATGGCGTTGAGGTCGATCAAAGGGATCGGGATCGCTACGTCTTATTCGACTTGGCGAACGATAGCTGGCTCGAACCCGTCTCGGATCCTCGTGGGCGGTTCCGTGTAACCAACTATGATCCGAGTGAGCTTGCGAAAACGCATCAACCGGGCCGGCATCAATACTTGCTGTGTAAAGAAGCTTTCGAAGCCGATGTCGTCATCCAACTGCCAAAACTAAAAACGCATCGCAAAACTGGTGTCACCGGAGCAATCAAGAATCTGGTGGGCTTGAATGGCAATAAGGATTATCTGCCCCATCATCGTGTTGGTGGTTCGAAGATCGGTGGTGATTGTTACCAGGGACGCAATCTTCGCATGCGGACGGTTGAGTGGTTGCTCGATTCGGCGAATCGAAATTTGGGCCGGCCAGTGTATGGAACCTTGCGGAAATTAGCAGACTTGCAATCGCGGTTGATTCGCAAGACTCCCATTGGAGGGTTGGAGGGCAGTTGGTACGGGAACGATACCTGTTGGCGAATGGTGTTGGATTTGAATCGCATTCTGAATTACGGGACGATCGACGGGGAACTCTCTGACAAGCGACAGCGGGTGATCTACTCGCTGACGGATGCCGTCGTGTGTGGTCAAGGTGATGGTCCGCTGAAGCCTGAACCCTTAACGCTTGGGGCGGTCACCTTCGCCAGTAACTCGGTGGCGGCAGACGCAGTTCATTGCATCTTGCTTGGAATCGATCCTGAGCGGATTCGGCTGGTTTCCGTAGCACGCTCTGAATCGCGTTGGATGTTGCTTGATCAGGGGAGTGTCCCCTATGCTGCCGTCGATTCTCGTTCGGTGCCATTGAATGAGATTCGTGACACGATTGGAGTCAATGCCCGACTGCCGGAAGGTTGGGAGGGACATGTGGAACTAGAGGTGCCGGTCCGTTGATCATTGCTATTCAGACGGACGACTTACCCTGGCCAAAAGGCGCCCACCCGGACGCTTCCGCACCACGTTGGGCAAAGGTAATCGAGGCTTATGGTCACCACGTTCGCTGGGTCGATGTCTACCGACCCGACATTCTCGAACAACTGCATGGCTGCCATGGGTTCTTGTGGCGGCACGCCCATGTGACGGAGATGCGTCACATGGCGCATCGTCTGTTGCCGGTTATCGAACAGGATATGGGCCTCGTCGTTTATCCAGATCAGCGGACCAGTTGGCACTACGACGATAAAATCGTGCAAAGTTATTTGTTTGATGCACACCAGATTCCTGCTCCCAAGACCTGGGTCTGGTACGACCGCGAGGGAGCCCTGGAGTGGTGTGCCAAGGAGGCTGAATTCCCGATTGTGGTGAAGCTGTGGGCCGGAGCTGGGTCGGTGAATGTTCGATTGGTACAAACAGTCGATGAAGCTCAGCGGCACGTTCGGCAAATGTTCGATCACGGGATGTACGCGTCTGATTCATCTCAGAGCACTAGGGAGCGGGCAAAACAGTTTCTGCGGAACTTGCGGGCCAGGTTGCGGCTGGGCACCGTGATGAACCTGCCCGATCCATACTGGGATGCGCACTATCGCTATGCCTTGTTTCAGGAATGGTTGCCGGGAAATGAATTTGACACTCGCGTCACAGTGATCGGCAATCGCGCTTTCGGATTCCGACGTTTCAATCGACAAGGCGATTTTCGAGCCAGTGGAAGCGGCCATCTCGATTGGAATCCCAAGCAAGTCGATCCCGCATTTGTGAAACTGGCTTTTACCATTGCCGAGCGATTAGGGACGCAGAGTTGCGCGATGGACGGACTGTATCGTGATGGCGAAGCGGTCGCCTGTGAAATTAGCTACACGTATTCGAGCAGTGCTGTCCGCGAATGTCCCGGCCATTGGAGACTGGTCAAGACAGCGAGTGAACCAGACCAACTTGAATGGTGCGAGGGGCAACTTCATCCTGAATCAGCGCAGATTCAAGATTTTTTGCAGCGGCTTGAAGCGACCTCGTAAAAGCAAAATTCGCATCTGGATTGAGAAACCGCCAAGGGCCGGTGCTGTTAGACCACGTTCTGCCCACCAGACGCATTTTCGGATGGGTTTTCAGGTGGCCGCTGGCTCTTTCTTTGACCGATCCATCGGTACAACAGGCCACCCAGTACGACGGTGATCAATGCTGCGGCGGCCTGCTTGGGTTCGCCAACCCCGTACAACGCTGCCAGGAATAGAGTGCCCAAGACGTAACTAATCGCTGGCACTCCACCGAGGAGTAGTTTCACCTGAGAGTCATGCCGACGGATCACAAACAACATTGCGACGGTCAATGCCGAGCAGACCGAGAGTGTTAGACCGAGGTAGCCGAGTAGGTCTTTCAGTGTCGCCAGCGAGATCGCGACAATCGCGATCGTTGCTTGGAACCAAATCGCGATTGTGGGCGCTTGTTCATTGAACCGAAACCAGCGGGGGAAGAATCCATCATCAGCCATCTTCGCGTACACCCTCGGTCCAGTCATTGTCAATGCAGAGACCGACGTAAACAGGGAAATCACAATTACGATTCGAACCGCATTGGCGAGACTGTCACCACCAATTGCGTTGGCTGCAGTAGCTGCAATTTGGGCAATGTTTGCGTCGTTGGTGATCGTTGCGATTGGCGCTGAGAAAACGAAAATCGCGTTCAATACAACGTAGACGAGTGTGACCAAGATTGTGCCGCCGATCATCGCTCGGGGAACATTGCGCTCGGCATCACGAATTTCACTGGCAATATAGATGGCCGCATTGAAACCTGCGTAGCTAAACGAAATCCAAACCAGCTGATTGGCAAAGACGAGCCAATCTAACGCTGGCACGGCCAGCGGTAACGTTTCGGTTGGGTTGGCTGCCGTACCGGTGGCTGGGGTGAGTCCCGGCCAACTGTTGATCATGGCCAACGCAAAGATGATGAAAGCGATCAGTAACAAGAACTTAAGGCCAACCATCCAATCTTGCACGCGGGCGGCTCCCCGAACACCGATGGTGTGGAGGATCGCGGCGAGGAGCACAACAGGAATTGCGATCTCACCGTTGAATCGATCCTCGACTGAGTCGAACAACAAAGGCCGCAAGTAGGTTTCTAGTCCCAAGGCGGCGATCGCAATGGCACCGGTAAATCCCGCGAGTAGCGATACCCAACCAGCCATCAAGCCAGCGGCGGGGTGGAGCGTCTTACTTAAAAATAAGTACTCACCACCACTTTCGGAAAATCGAGAGGCAAGCGAGGCATATCCCATCGCGCCGCAGATTGCCAGTAAACCACCAACCATCCATGCAGCGATCACCCTCTCCGGCGTGCCGAGTGCCGCCAGTGTGAAGCCGCTGGTTGTGTAGACACCGACGCCGATCATGCTGGCCGCAACCAACGTTGTCGCCGAAATGACATCGAGTGGGGGACGCTTGTTTGACAATGTGCTGCGTCCTAACGCTGTTTGCGAAACTCGAGGAAGTAATTCTCTTTGAAACCTGGGATCTTGCGTTCGGCGATCAATTCAAACCCCGCTGCTTGAATCTCGTCCATGAAAACTTCTTTGCCGGCCCGCACGTGTCCGAGTAACCAGTCACGCGAGACACCCGGAATGCGTTCAAAATCAATCACGACTAAACGACCATCCTGATCGAGCGAGCGATGAATGGATGCGAGCGTGTCGGCGGGGTACTCGAAATGGTGATAAACGTCACAAATGAATGCCAGGTCGACCGAGTTGGGCGGCAGGCAAATCGAATCTTGGTCGCAAAGCACCGTCGTGGCATTCTTAACTTGCCGTTGGTGAAATTGCTTGGAGAGGTGTTCCACGAATTTGGGTGAAAGGTCGATCGCATAGGCCCAGCCTTGATCGCCGATCGCTGCTGACATTAACAGCGTAAAGAAACCCGTCCCCGCCCCGATGTCGGCAACCCGATCACCTGGTTTCAGTTGCAATCGCGACAAGATTTCTTTTCGTGCCAAGTAGACCTCGCGACTCTCCACCTCGAATCGCTCGATCCATTCCTGAACATCAAGATTGGGATCAAGAAAGTTATCGTTGATGCCCGGTTTGACACTTTGTTGGTCGGTCACCGCTGTTTTTTCCTGGCTAATCGCTGAGGATGCAATCAACGTCAGCGATAGGAATGCACAAAGACGATACATAAATAGCCTCGCAGTGGGGAAATCGCGATGCGAACCGCCGTTCGCGTGCTGAGGGGATAGTGGCCGATAGGTGGGACGGAAGCTTGCCAAGCCAGTGATCAAGTCAGTTGCATTGACTGGTGGAATCCACTGGGTTGTTGTTTTGCTTACTTGCCAAGTAAAACCGAGTTGGTCTGATCTGGTTTCCGACGTCGAAACAATCCGCTCAGTATATTCGGTCCGGTCTCGCCGGGACGCAATCGGATGCCATCTTCGAACGTGTTTATTTGTTCACACTCAAATCCATAGGATGCAAGCATCGCACAGAGTGAATCGGGATTGAAGTGGTGCAAGTGTTCATCGGGCAATCTCATCCTCCAATCACGGAACCAATCGTCACCCAGTTCCGCCCAGCGGCAATAGGGAACGGCAATCGCAAGCACGTTCGTTCTCAAGCGTTGCAAAAAACTCAAATCGGGAATGTGCTCGAGTACATCGAACATGGCGACCACGTCCCAGTCTTGGGCCAGCGACTCGCCCCAATTCATGAAGTCGACGTTGTCCGGAAGTGGGTATTGAGTGACATCACATCCGACACATTGTGACACACCGGTGATCTGAGCTGCTTCGATGAAACTGCCTGTGCCGTATCCAATTTCGAGAATCGATTCGGGGATACGACCAAGGATTCCCAGTAACCAACCAAGTCGTTGATAGCCCAACTTGATCGTGCGATCCTCTAGGTTTTCGTAGTACGACAGATACTTGCGATCGTAAACCATCGGTTTTTGTCGGGTCTGATGAATGACGCCGAACGAGTCGATCCGGTAGTTCTCAAGCATGCTTTCGCGGTTCGCACAGGAGGGCGTGTGTTGAGATCAGTATGGATAATCAGTTTGGTGTCACGCAGCGGATGTCAATGCGATCCAGCAGGATGAATTCGCCTTTTTCACCCAGCGGGCCGGCCAGAGTGAGTTGGATTTTGGCGGCTTTTGCACTTGGGTCGATGGGCGTGAGTTGGGTGATTCTCCAATCTGGCTGCGCAGCTTCGCGAACGGAAAGTTGGTGTTGGTTTTTTTCGGTGTCGAGGACCAGACTTAGCAGTATCGTTTCCAGTCGCCCGTCGGTCGACAATGGAGAGTTCTGTTGTGCCGCCGATTTGTCGTCTTGCTCGCTTCGGAAAGTGACCTGTTGATCGGTGAAGCGCCCCAAGGTTCCTGCCGCGATCAATTTCCCGGCAGGGTCCAACCATTCGATTCGAAGCTGTTCTCCGCTCGCTTCGCCGCGCAAATGTGCCGAATCGATTTTCATCTCGCAAGTTATTCGGCTGGCGTTGGCCGGCAAGTCGAATGTGGCGTGCGTTTCTTGTTGTGGACATTCACTGATCCGCAGTCGGTCGAGCCCATCCGTTTTTGCCGTGCCAAGATTACCCGACCAATGTCCGGGTTTGAGGCCGCTGGATTGACAGGCACCCCATTCTGTTCCCGCAGTTTCTGCGAAGTCCCAGAGCGCGAGGCGATTGTCTGAGATCGCGGCCGGCCGACCGCCACGACGGTAATCGGCTACTCCGATCATGTCTCCCGTCTTGGTGTCAATTGCGATGGTGTGAGCCGATCCCTGCAGCGGTCGATTGATGACTTCGTGTCCGCGGTCACGCAGGGCATCGATTACATTCACGTGTGGTGGTTGATCGAATCGTTCCAATTCCAACCGATCAGGAAACCATTGGTGGTGCATGCGGGGAACTGCCACGGCTGTTGCCGCGTCCATGGAAAATTCGGTGACGTTCAACACGATCGATAGCACCGTGTTGATGATTGTTCGGCCACCGGGACTGCCGGTCACTAAAACGACTTTTCCATCACGTTCGACAATGGTTGGCGTTTGTGAGCTGAGCATCCGTTTTCCAGGAGCGACCAAGTTTGCTGCCGTTCCAATTCGACCCAAGCGATTGGTTTCACCTGGGAACCAGTTGAAATCGCCCATTTCATTGTTCAGCACATAACCGGCACCGGCGACGACTAGTCGGGACCCCCACGAAGCTTCCAGGGTGTAGGTGTTGCTGACTGCCATCCCATTTGAATCAACGACTGAAAAGTGAGTCGTGTTGTCGCTCTCTGGTGTCAGTGGGATTTCTGGGGCGACCGTTTTGCTAGGGGTCGCTCGATCCCTTTGAATCGAATTCGCCAGTTCTTTTGCGTATGCCTTGGTCGTTAGATGCGGGGGGATTTCGGCAAAATCTGGGTCGGCCAAAAAACGTGCTCGGTCTGCAAACACTCGGCGACAGCTTTCCGCAATCAAGTGAATATTTTCGGGGTCGAAACGATCGCGGCTGGATAGGTCAAAGTTTTCGAGAATGTTCAACGCTTCGATGACGCAGGTTCCTCCTGAACTTGGTGGTGGTGCACCGAGGATGGTGTATCCACGAAATGTACCTCGCAGCGCTGGCCGGATCTTGGCACGATAACGCTGCAAATCTTTCGCCGAGATCAATCCGTTACCTCGCTGCATTTCTTTGACCAGCAAGTCAGCCAAACGACCTGTGTAAAACGCATCAGGACCACGCTCGGCAATTTCCGATAAGGTGCGGGATAGTTCTGGCAAAACCAACACTTGTCCGATTTGCCAAGGCGAGCCGTCGGCCGTGCCATAAACTCGCCGCAATTCAGCGAACTCTGCTTGCTGTTTTACCGAGGGTCGCTGCAATACCGCATTGAGTGATTTGGCGAGCGGTCGGTCGACCACGATTCCATCCGCAGCGAGCTTTGCGGCGGGTGTCACCAGTCGTGACCAAGGCAGTTGGCCATAGCGGCGATGAGCGGCCGCCATACCTCGCACCGTGCCGGGAACACCGACCGCTTTTTGGGCAAACGTGGTGTCGTCGCGTTGAAAGGAAGTTGCGGTCATTGCCAGCGGGGCGACTTCTCGATAATCAACGCAGACCGCTTCTTTTCCATCTGCTGTGCGGACGATCATAAAACCGCCGCCGCCAATGTTCCCCGCTTCTGGCCAGCTGACGGCCAAGGCGAAAGCAGTCGCGACCGCTGCATCGACAGCATTACCGCCGTCGACCAAGACCTGTCGTCCGATTCGGCTGGCGACGGCAGTATCGCTTACCACCATTCCTGCGTTGCCCCGGTCCACGTGAACTCGGTCCACGTGAGTCCCGTCTGCGGCATCCAGACGCAGCAAATGCCCGCTTGAACCAAACATGATGGCGGTCAAAGTGACCATGATTCGAACGCTTGCGAACTTGTCCATGCTGGAGACTCAATGATCAGACGCGAGTGGGGTGGTGCCAGACTGGTCATTGTAGGCGGTTATGCCGGAGCACGATGCCTTGCCACCCGTCCCGCGTTTTTTTGCCGGCGAGCCTCTGCCGATACGCGACCTTCTGCAGTGAGGGGATCACGCCGTCGGTCGGGAAATAACGCACTGGTTGCCCTGCATTTCGCACTCGGTCCGGCATTTCGCAGCAGGCACCTGGGAAATCGTCGCGGGCACGCCACATTTCGCAGCAGGATCGCGAACGGGGCCCGTTATGTTACGATTCTGGGCTGTTCACCAATTCATTCACACGTGCAATCAAGCCGAGGCAACGCGTGACCCGACCATCGACCAAGATTGTTTACACCCATACCGACGAAGCACCAGCACTGGCCACACAGTCTTTGTTGCCGATCGTCCGAGCTTTCACCCGGTCGTCAGGCATTGAATTTGAGCTGAAAGATATTTCGCTGGCCGGTCGAATCCTGGCGAATTTTCCCGAATGTTTGAGCGAGGATCAACGGATCCCAGATGCCTTGACCGAACTTGGTGGACTGGCCAAGACGCCGCAGGCGAACATGATCAAATTGCCGAATATCAGCGCGTCGATTCCGCAGTTGAGTGCAGCCATTGCTGAATTGCAACAACAAGGATTCGCTGTTCCTGATTTTCCGGCCGATCCACAGACGGATGAAGAACGTGACATTCGAGCACGCTATGCCAAGGTGCTCGGCAGTGCGGTCAACCCTGTCTTGCGGGAAGGAAACTCGGATCGTCGCGTCGCAGCGCCAGTGAAAGAGTACGCCAAGAAAAATCCGCATTCGATGGGCCCGTGGGCGGCAGATTCGGCGACACATGTAGCCCACATGGAGGATGGTGATTTCTTTGGCAGTGAACAGTCGCACGTGATGTCGGATGCCGGTGCCGTTCGCATTGAACTGACGACCGCCGATGGTCAAACGACGGTGCTTAAAGAATCGCTGGAGTTGCAGGCTGGTGAAACGATTGATGCTTCCCTGATGAGTTGCCAATCGTTGCGATCCTTCCTGGCGGATGCCATCGATGATGCGAAAGCCCACGACGTGCTGTTTTCGCTCCATCTCAAAGCCACGATGATGAAGGTTTCGGATCCGATCATCTTCGGTCACGCCGTGAGCGTTTATTACCAGGCGGTGTTCGAGAAATACGGTGAGTTGTTCGGCGAATTGGGAATTCAGGCTCGTAACGGGGTTGGAGACATTTATGCCAAGATCGAAAGCTTGCCCGCCGATAAGCAAGCAGAGATCAAGTCGGATATCGAAGCGGTTTACCAACAGCGGCCGCGGCTTGCCATGGTTGATTCTGATCGTGGCATCACGAATTTGCATGTGCCCAGCGATGTGATCATCGATGCCTCGATGCCCGCGGCCATCCGCTCTTCGGGAAGAATGTGGGGACCCGACGGTCAGCTGCATGACATGAAGGCCGTGATCCCTGATCGTTGCTATGCCGGGATCTATCAAGCCACGATTGAAGATTGCAAACAAAATGGTGCGTTTGACGTCACCACGATGGGAACCGTTTCGAACGTCGGACTGATGGCACAAAAGGCGGAGGAGTATGGTTCTCACGACAAAACGTTTGAATTGCCCGCAGCGGGAACCGTTCGCGTGGTCGACGCCTCTGGCAGCGTGTTGATGGAGCACGCGGTGCAGCAAGGTGATATTTGGAGAATGTGTCAAACCAAAGACGAACCGATTCGCGACTGGGTTCGCTTGGCTGTGAGTCGTGCCCGAGCTACCGGGGCGATGGCGATCTTCTGGCTCAATCCAGATCGGGCGCACGACCGAAACTTGATCGAAAAAGTCAATCGCTATCTTCCTGAGCACGAGACGGACGGCTTGGAGTTGCAGATCTTGTCGCCGGTTGATGCTGCGAAACTTACCTGCCGCCGCGCTCGGGATGGAAAGGATACGATTTCGGTGACTGGCAACGTATTGCGAGATTACCTCACCGACTTGTTCCCCATCATCGAACTGGGAACCAGTGCCAAAATGCTGTCGATTGTGCCGCTGTTGGCGGGTGGCGGATTGTTCGAAACTGGTGCGGGTGGATCGGCACCTAAGCATGTTCAGCAATTCCTCGCGGAAGGTCATCTTCGCTGGGACTCGTTGGGTGAGTTTCTTGCGCTGGCGGTTTCCTTGGAACATCTAGCTGTGGTCGCTGAACATGAAGCGGCCCAAGTTTTGGCTGAAACGCTGAATGAGGCGACCGGTAAAATCCTCGATCAGAATCGATCGCCGAGTCGAAAGGTGAACGAACTGGACAATCGCGGTAGCCATTTTTACTTGGCCCAATATTGGGCGCAGGCGTTGGCTAACCAAGATCGTGACGCTGGGTTACGTGCGGAGTTCGAGCCGATCGCGAGCAAATTGGTCGAGTCAGAGGACCAGATCCTAGGCGAGTTAATTGCTGCACAAGGATCCGCTGTCGATATCGGTGGCTACTATCACCCGGATGCCACAAAAGCTGCTGCCGCCATGCGGCCGAGTTCAACGTTCAACGAAATTGTGGGCGGCTAAGATTGCGGGGTGGACTTGGATGCCATTCGGCAGTTGGACTTGCAGCGGGCTCGAACGGATCGGCGATCGTCCGCCATTGAGGTAGATCGCCAGATTGGCTCGCTTGACGGCTGACTGCTTGATGGCTGACTAGCCAATCGTGAATTTGGTCGTCGGAGGTGGATCGGTGCTTCCGCAGGAGAGGCCCGGCTGCTGTTGACCGTGCGATCGCAGCGCGTCGGCGGAATCGGAGATTCAATATTCACCGGTCGAAAGGCAAGGGAAATCGATGACAGCAGCATTTCTGTTTGTTGCGGTACTGTTGCTCTTGGGTATCGTGCTGCGAGCGATGATTCCGGTTTTTCGCTGGCTTTATATCCCGGCATCGCTGATCGCTGGTGCGATTGGATTCGGGGTGGTTCAGTTTGGCCCGAGCTGGTTTGCTGATTGGTCCACCACTCTGCGGAGCTGGCCGGGCTGGCTGATTGCAGTCGTTTTCGCCGGCATGTTGTTGGAGCGAAAACCAGCGTCTGTCAAAGAGAGCGCATCCCGCGTCGGACGGCAGGGGTTAATGGTTTGGGTGATTGTGGTCGGTCAAACTGCCCTCGGGCTGCTAGCGACATGGTTGTTCGTGCAGCCGTTTTATGAGGTGCCCAATTCCTTCGGAATGTTGATCGAGACTGGTTTCGCCGGTGGGCACGGCACGGCGGCAGCCATGGGGCAAGTGTTTGCCCACCCCAAAATCAATCTCGATGGTGGCTTAGATTTGGGCGTGTTGATGGCGACATGTGGTTTGGTCTATGGCATTGTTTCAGGCATTCTGTGGGTCAACTTGGGCGTGCGGATGAAGTGGGTTGGAACTGCGGCGGGCGAAGTCACCGCAGAATCTGCGACCGATCAGGCCGACCAGGCAGTTCACCCGCCAATCGGCTACGCTCGCATCAGTAGTGCCGTTATGGACCCTCTGCTGTTGCAAGTTGTTTGGCTCTCGCTGGCGATGGGGATTGGAATGGCGCTGCAGCAATCTGTGGCCTGGGGCGTCGGCGAGATTGAATCCTGGTTGGGCTTCGTCAAGCTTGAATCGCAAGGTGCGGAGGGAGCGCTTTCACAACGGATGACATTGCAAAGCGTTGTCGATAGTTTTCCCCTATTTATCTACACCTTGTTCGGTGGTCTGATCGTCCGCCAAGGACTGCGGGCGGTCCGACAAGAGGAGTCGATCGATCGCGAAACAATCAATCGTCTGACGGCAACGGCAATGGATGTCCTGGTGGTTGCTGCGATTGTGTCGTTGAATGTGACAGCTGTTGCGACGCTGCTGGTGCCGTTTACGATTCTGTTTTTGGTTGGTGTGACCTGGGCCGGATTTTGTTTGTTGATCCTAGCGCGGTGGTTGTTGCCATCGAAGCATTGGTTTGAACTGGGATTGATCAACTACGGGATGTCGACCGGGACTACTGCGACCGGTTTCGTGTTGTTGCGATTGGTTGATCCCGAATTGGAATCGGGTGCTGCGGAAGACTACGCGTTGGCGGCTCCACTCTCTTCACCCTTCGTCGGTGGCGGCATGATCACCGTGGGTTTACCGCTTCTTGTTCTAGAAGGGGTTCCGACAGCGGTATCGGCCATTGGATTGATTTTGTTCGTCGCTGTCATGATCGCGATCGGCCGCCGATGGAATGCGGTCGCGACGGATTAGCACGCGAGCAAGGTTGCACGCGTGAGGCAGACTGGCAGGCCCTATTCGCGTGGTGCGATGTAGACATTCGAGAAATCGACGGGGCCAGTGGCTTGCAATGAAATCTTTCCTCGCAGCGAGGTCGTTTCTTGCATTGCTTGTTGGCCGTTGATTTCGACTTTCACCGCCTCACCATCGGAGATTGCTTCGATGCGATTCCAGCGTCCAGTCGGTCCCATCGCCTTGGTTGTTTGTGCTAGATCGATTTTCAATCCGCCGATTGTGATCACTGCCCTGCTCTGTTTGTCCTTTAGCTTGACATCGATGACGAAACGAGTTGATTCCATCTTGTCAATCGTTTCCAGGCTGCCTGTCTGGTCAGGGCTGGCTTCGTGTTTAAGTGTCCAGTCGTTGGCTTTCCAATGTGATTCGTCGGTCGCTGTTTTCCAGCCCTCCAGATCGAGTCCGTTGTAGATCGACATGTATCCGCGATCAGAGATAGCGATCTGTTGATCGGTGATTTTGGTGTCAGGCAGCTCCCTGATTCGCACATTGCGGTAATGGACGATCCCACCTTCAGATTCCAAGCAGATATATCCCTTGCGTGGAACGCAATCTTTGCCGCGGGTGACGACTTTTCCGTTGACTGCCAATGAGATTTCCCCATCACGACATTCGATTCGGTAGTGGTTCCATTCAGGGCTAGGATTCGATCGGTTTTCAGTGGGAAATGCGCGGCTGCCCCCGTGGCCGTTGATTGGCGTCATCTTGGCTCCGTGAATTGGGAAGATGTCACCATGTGTCGTGTGGCTGCGGTTATTGCCGTAAGCGTTCTCTAAAACCTGGACCTCAATGCCCCGGTGAAAAGGGACACCTCGCGAGGTGATATCGTCCGCCCACACAAACACCCCAGCGTTGCCGCGGGGAACCATGTGACGCCATTCCAATTCCAGGATAAAGTTTTGGTACATCTTCGCGGTCCGGATTTCGCCGATTGGTCGACCACTGCAAATGACCATTCCGTCCTGGTAGGTCCATGTTTTCGCAGGTGTGTTGGTTCGCACCCAATCGTCAAAATTGACCCCGTTAAAGAGTGGTCGAAAATCTTCCTGCGCTGAAAGATCTAGCGATCCAAGATGCAGTGAAAAACAAGTGACAAATGACAGAAGTTTGAGCAGATGGTTCATTTGAATTCCTTGATTGACGACTGCGGCCGGTCAGGACCGCAGACGGTCCCTGGATACCAAGCCAAATTCAGAAAAAGGCTGCGAGTCAAATTTGTTCAGCAGCATTCAGAATGGATGTTTTGCGCAAGATCGACCCGTCAAACTAATCGTTTCGACGGGTGAAATACTGTCGGCTAACGAACCAACACGCGTCACGATACACTAACGCGGGTCGGATTTCCCGTCGATGCTTGCCGATCGCTGGGGAGATTGGCAAGGTTTCGGCTCGCTTCGTGGCTGGCAACCCCGCGATCAGGATCCTGTGATGCAAGGTTCGCGAGATTGCATCGCTCCGGCCCGGGTAAGCAACGAACCGCTGCGCGATCAACCGAACAATCCATGGATCGATGAAACGAATCGATTCAGTGAATGCACTTGCACGTGGTTCGAATCGGGGATTGTGATCGTTGACGAACTGTTGCTCCTATCCGCAGGTTGACCTCGTTCTTTTCTTTCTGATCGAAAGTTCATCGCCATGACGCTCACGACTGCTGTGCTGGGGTTCGCGGCGGTATCGGTCGGTGTGGCCGGGTTGGGCATTGTGTTGTCGCGTTCGGCGGATGCATTGGGCAATGCATTTCGGCTGGATCGATCGATAACAGGTTTTTTGTTGCTGGCGGCGGCAACAAGTCTGCCGGAGCTTGTGGTCAGTTGTCAGGTGGTTCGCGAGGGATCACCCGAGATGGCGGTTGGCAGTTTGTTGGGCAGTTGTTTGATGAACCTGTTGATCTTGGCGGTCATCGATTTGACCCGTCGAACAGGTGGCCGCATCTTGACCCAGAAAGCTGCTGCCCACGCGCTTGCTTCCTTGGCGTCGGTCTTGCTGGCGGCCACGGTTGCGGTCGCCATTCTTTTGCCATCGATGCCGAGTGTTGGGCGGTTTCATTCGGCCAGTCTGCTGATCGCGGTGGTTTATGTGGTGACCTTTCGTTTGGTCTATCTCGATCGACGGGTCAGTCGTCCCAAGGATGTATCCGATGACGAGGAGGTTCCCACTGTTTCGGCACCAACGAAGGGATGGCATCGCCCGGTTGCATGGTATTTGGGATCGACGCTCGGCATCTTATTGCTCGCACCGTTTTTGGCTTCCAGTTCGATTCAGCTCTCTGATTGGTTGCAGCTTAGCGGGACGTTTTTCGGCGCTGTGTTTTTGGCGTTGGTAACTTCGTTGCCCGAGTTAGTGACAACGGGCGAGGCGTCTCGGATGGGCGCGGAAGATATGGCGATCGGAAACATTCTCGGCAGCAACGCATTCAATCTGTTGATCTTGATCGGCGTCGATTTCTGTCACCCGCAACCGCTTTTCTCTACGCTCACGAATGTCCACGCGATTGCCGCATTGGGTATCGTCGCGACAACGACCGTGGCGGCGATGGGCTTATTGTATCGTGCTGAAAAACGTTTCCTGTTACTTGAGCCCGATGCGGTCAGCGTTGTTTTGATGGCGATGTTGTTCTTTTACCTACTGTATGTTCTGTAACCAACTTGATTAGCAAATTCTCGGCAACATCGCACCGCTTGGCTCATCGAGTGGTTGATCAACTCCGATTCCACGGCGGATCAGTACCGCAGAAACGTCACGTGGTTGGGCGTGGCCGATGACGCAGCATTGGGCAGAAACCGAGTGAGACCTCAAACAATCAAGTGCTGCTTCGCAACGGTCAGGGTGAACAGCCACCAAGAAGGTTCCTTCATTGGCAACGAACAGCGGGTCGATCCCCAGCAATTCGGCGATCGCATGTGTGTTCGCGGTAACGGGAACCTTCGCGGCGTCGATCCACATCGTTTGTCCACTCGCTTCTGCCCATTCGTGCAGGACGGCGGCGACGCCTCCCCGCGTCGCATCACGCATGGCATGCAGGTCCAGGTCTAGTTGATTGCGGAGATCTTGCGCTGGTTGGTGCAGCGGAGCGCTATCCGATTCGGGAGCCGGTTTGAAGCCAAACTTTTCACGCGCCGATAGGACCGCCAGCCCGTGTTTTCCGATCGGTCCTGACACGATGAGCTGATCACTCGCTTCAATGCGGTCAGGACGCATTCGTGAATCACCCTGCAGAACGCCGATACCAGTCGTGTTGATGAAGATTCCATCGGCCGCTCCTCGGGGGACCACTTTGGTATCACCGGCAACCACAGAAACGCCGCAATGATTCGCGGCGTCGGCAATGCTGTTCAAAATCCGATCCAAAGTCTGCAGCGCAAAACCTTCCTCGAGAATGAGAGCCAGCGTTAAATGCGTTGGAGTGGCCCCGGCCATCGCCAAGTCGTTGATCGTGCCATGCACCGCTAATGAGCCGATGTCACCGCCTGGGAAAAACAGTGGTGAGACCACAAAGCTGTCGGTGGTCACAACGGTCTCACCATCCAATTGACCCAAGACGGCCGCGTCCGATTGCAGGCCACTGCGGTCTAGCGACAATAACGGTGCGATGCGGTTCTCGATCAGTTGTCGCATCAAGCGGCCGCCTTCGCCGTGAGCCAATTGGATCGTGTCAGCGAGACCCATTTCGATTCGACAGGCGGGTGTTGAAGGGTCATGCATTACTCAGACCGTTCCAAGGGAGTAATCGAAGTTGTTTGGAACCGAGCATAGGCGGCACAGGCACCTTCGCTACTGACCATGGGAGCCCCCAGCGGTGATTCGGAAGTGCATTCGCGGCCGAACGCCGCACATTCCATCGGTTTGATTCGTCCGGCCATCACATCAGCGGCTCGGCAGCGCTGGTCATCTGGGGTTGCTGCCGGAATGTAGGGGGCGAATTTCTCACTCGCGTCATAGCGTTTCCAGTCGGCACGCAGCTTTAACGCTCCGCTGGGGATGTTGCCGAAGCCTCGCCAGGGGCGGTCCCCCACTTCGTAAACCGATTCGACCGTTCGCAGTGCCGAAGCATTGCCAGTGCGTTGGACGTTTCGCGAATACCGGTTGACTACACGCACTTGATTTCCCTCGAGCAGTCGCACACTGTGCAAAATTCCATCGAGCAAGTCGATTGGTTCAAAGCCTGTCACGACAATTGGCGTGTGACTGGCTTGACAGAATGATTCAAGCGATTGATACCCCGTGACGGTGCACACGTGGCCAGCAGCCAGAAATGCCTGAACCCGATTGTCAGTGCTTTGGATGATTGATTCCATTGCTGGCTGAACTCGGACATGGGCGGGAATGATGCTGAAGTTTTTGATGTCTTCTTGATCGGCTTGCAGCAATGCCAAAGCGGTAGCGGGAGCGGTAGTCTCAAAACCGACAGCCAAAAATACAACCTCTTTGGAGGGATTTTCGATCGCCATTTTTAAAGCATCGATCGGTGAGTAGACAGCCCGCACGTCGCCACCCGCTGATCGAGCCGTTAGCATGGATTGATGGCTGCCCGGCACCCGCAGCATGTCACCGAAACTGGTCAAGATGGTGTTGGGGCGGTGCGATAATGCGATTGCAAAGTCAATCACTTGGCTGGGCGTCACGCAAACCGGACAGCCGGGGCCATGGATGAGTTCCAAGACATCCATTAATGCAGTCTCGATACCACTGCGAACCAGGTTATGCGTTTGACCACCGCAAACATCCATCAAAACCCATCGCTGTGAGGTGATGCCACGAATTTGTTTGATCAGGTCATTCGCTAATGCTGCATCGCGATATTCGTCCAAGAACTTCATGTTTGTTCTTCGTCCCGGATCTTGCCAGCAGCGCGGAGATCGGCGAGTGTCGCCTCGGCACGATCAGCGTCGACGATTCCGATTGCTACTCCAGCATGGACCATCACATAGTCACCGATTTTTGCTTCGGTGACACACGCCATATGAACTTCGCTTGCCACACCTTCAAAACTGACAATGGCACGCGACATCAGTGGATCACGATCAATCCAATGTTGAACTTTTCCGGGAATAGCTAGGCACATGACTATGGAACCTCGACTTTGGTCGGTTGCTGTCCCTTATCGTGACCGAGAATAGCCGAAGCGACCACCAGTTGCCCGACCGAAAGGCCTCCATCACCGATCGGCAGTCGGCAAGGAGCGGCAAATTGGCAATCATGTTCCGCTGATAATTGGCTCAATAGATCCATCAAAACGCCATTTTGAAAGAAACCGCCGGACAACACCGCGTCTGTGTCGGGCCAACGCTGGGAAAGTTCTAGGATCAGGTTTGCAACGGAACGGTGAAACTTCATTGCGATGCGTTCCCGTGGGATTCGATTCAAATCTTCCAGCACACCTCGCACCACGGGACGCCAGTCGATCGCTACTGGTTCGCTGTTGCCAAAGGCGAAGGTGTAGGAACTCAACTCGGACAAGTCGCAATTCGCCTCGAGCAAAATCGCCGCCTCGCCTTCATACGTCATTTCATATTGATCCAAAATCAATGCTGAGATTCCATCAAACAAACGCCCCATGCTGGTCGTTGATGGGGCCGTTCGGTACGTATTTCGAAATAGTTCTGCGGTGATATTGTGAGATGCCCGTTGCAGCAGGTGATTGAAATGACTTTCTGCAGGAAGTTGGTCAAGTAATGCCAGCGCAGTCCGCCACGGTTGCGTGATTGCAGTTTCACCTCCCGGCATCAGGAATGGTCGCAAGTGGGCAACGCGTTGATAAGTGGAAGCACTGCATCTCAAGACCTCGCCGCCCCAGATTGTGCGAGTTTCAGGCGGCATCGAACTGCTTGGTGACAATGGATCGCAGGGATCGTTGCTGCCGCCGTATCCTGTGCCATCCATCGCAAATCCAAGCACCGTGCGGTTTGTTTTGCCAGTGTCCAGCATGGCGGCGGCAATGTGCGCATGGTGGTGTTGCACTCGAACGTGTGGCAGATTTTGATCGCTTGCAAATTGCGTCGTGAAGAAGTCTGGGTGTTCATCACTGATAACCGCTTGCGGGGTGATCCCATAGAGTTGCTTGATTTGTTCGATGCATTCAATGAATCGGCGACGAGTCGCTTCGCTGTTCATGTCACCCAAATGGGGACCCATCACAAATTTGTCTTCGGTGCGGATCGCGATCGAAACTTTTTGGTGACCACCGACGGCCAGCAAGCAGGGCCCAGGTTCGGCATGCCAGACGCGCGGTGTAAAACCTCTCGCCGATCGAATGGTGATGGTTCGGTCGCCCGATATTCTTGTCACACTGTCATCGACAGGATGATGGATCGCCCGATTGTGATGAAGCGTGAGAACGCTTGCCAGCTGATTCCGGGCCTCGTCTTCATTGACTGCGATCGGCATGTCACTGATATTTCCGCTGGTCACCACCAGCGGCCCAAGGCACCGTTTCGCGATTAGCCAGTGAAGTGGTGACGTCGGCAGCAAAACACCAATTTCTGTCAGGCCAGGATGAACCAGCATCGAAATTTTTGAATTGAACTTGCTGCGCAGTAGTACGACGGGGTTTTCAGGCAGCAGCAGTTCGCGTTCTTCAAAGTCATTGATTTCCGCCAATTCTCGGGCGGACGAAAGATCGATTGCCATCACAGCTAAAGGCTTTTGTGGCCTGCGTTTGATCTTTCGCAATCGCTTGATGGCGGCTTTGTTTTCAGCGTCGCAAAGAAGTTGGTAGCCTCCAATGCCCTTGATCGCGACCACTTTTCCTTCCACCAACGCGTCGGCAATCACTTGGATGTTGTTCGGCCCTGTGCCACGTGGTTTCGTTTCAAGCGTCTCTGTAATGACTGTTTTTCCGCACTCGTCGGTAATCCACGTTTGCGGACCACAATGGGCGCATGAGATCGTTTGACCATGGAAGCGTCGGTTCTCCACATCGCCATACTCCTCTTCGCAAACTTTGCAGAGTGGGAAATCTTGCATCGTCGTGCGGTGACGGTCAAACGGCATCTGATGAACAATCGAGTAGCGGGGTCCGCACTGCACACAACTGTTGAACAGGTAGCCGTATCGTCTGGGGTCTTGCTTTGAATCAGTTTGGGTGACACTGCTATCAGCTTCGATGACCTCACTTAAGCAGGCAGAACAAACCGCGGCGTCGACCGGCACGTCAGTACCCAGGATTGACGATCTCAAACTCTCTAAGATCTCGAAGCCTTCGAGTGGGTGAATCGGGGGAACGGGTTGGCGGAGAACTTGGAACTTGGATTGCAGCCAAGTGTCAAACGCTTGCAACATTTCGTCAGAACCACGGGCAACAATTCCGACACCCTGCCCGCAGTTGTACACGTAGCCACTCAATCCAAGTTGCCGTGCACGCCGTGCTGTGGCCGGACGTACACCGCGCCCTTGAACATTACCGCATAACAGAAAAGCTCGATCCGACAAACGATCGCTCCCCAAATCTCATGCTGACGAAATCTTTTCAAGCCGTCGACGAAACGATTTCTTGCCGCTTTCTTTGCAGCCAATCGCACCACTCTGCGATCCCTTGCCCCTGCAAGGCGGCCACCGTCAGGGTCTCGATCCCGTCGCGAACCTGCCTGGCGTCGGAAATCGCATTTGGGATCGAAAATGGCACGTGCGGCAGTAGGTCCAATTTAGTGATGATTAATAGTTCGCTGGTGCGGAACATTTTCGGATACTTCGCCGGTTTGTCGTCACCTTCGGTCGTACTTAGTAAGACGACGCGAACATGCTCGGCCAAATCGTGGGATGCCGGGCATACCAGGTTACCGACGTTCTCGATGAATAAAAAGTCGTATCGCTCATTGGGTAGCTGATCCAAACCACGCTGAACCAAGTCGATTTCTAAATGGCAAGCTCCGCCGGTGGTCAATTGTCGAACAGGAACAAGCGGTTCTAGTCGTTGTGCGTCACGATCGGTTGCCAAATCGCCCACTAAGACAGCGAGGCGGTAGTCGTCGCGAAGATGCTTTGCGGTCGCTTCTAGAAGAGCTGTTTTTCCAGCGCCTGGTGACGAAACGAGGTTGATCACCAGCGTACCTTGTTGAGAAAGCCTTTCACGCAGTGCGGCAGCCCGCTCCTTCTGCTCTTTTTGGATGTCGCGATTGACTTGGATGGTTTGCGGGCTCATGAGCCGGATCTTTTCTCTTCGGTTGTGGCTGATGTCACAGCGTCGGCCATATTCGTTTCATCAGGATTCGGTTCAGCAAGGGTGACCGTTAACAGTCGAAATATCTCACCCTGGATGACTTTCACCGATCCACTTTGGCACTTGGAGCAGCGGATTCGAAAACACTCCAGTACGGATTCGGACCCGCAATCTTGGCAAGCCACGATCAGGGGAACGAGACGGATTGACAGTTTACTCGTTTCTGCGCACGTTCCCATGCGTAGCGTCGCAAAGGCTGATTCGACGAGGCTGGGTTCGACGCCCGACAGGGGGCCAACCTCCAATTCAATGTCCGTTACCTCGTTTGAACCGTTCAGCAGAGCGATCTGTTGGACCTGCGCTAGCAAGCTCCTCACCAACGAATGTTCATGCACGATATGTCTCCCCAAGAACACCTTGAACCAAATCGACAGACATTTGCTAGACCGCTAGTGGTTCTCTTCAGCCGATGATCGACGGTGGTGGCGGGAAATCCAGATGCTGCAGGATGTATGTCTCAGCACAAATTTCGTGGTGCTGCCGAGGATCCAGTCGTGTAACAGGCTGTGTTCGGCATCACCAATGACCAAGAGATCACACTGTTCGCGTTCCGCGGTGGCGACAAGGGTATCACCGATGTGCCGCCCTTTTTCTACGATCCCCTTTACTTGCGGGAAGGCTGGGCGGAGCGTCTCACAAGCTTCTTTGATTGCTCGGTTCATGTTTTCATAGACCGCTTCTTCGTTTTCCACGGCGATGGTAGTCAGACCTTCACCGAGTGTGTAATCAAATATCGGTGCGATGCTGACCAAAGTGAGCGGTGTTTCACTGGAGAGCCCCAGTTCTGTCATTTCAGCGGTCGCTTCGCAGGACGCGGGAGAACTATCGTATGCGATCGCCAATGCTGGTGATCCCTTGCTCGTGTTTGCCTTGTCGTCGGGATTGGGGTGGACGATCAAGACTGAGCAGGTGGCATGTGTGGCAATGCGATCCGAGACGCTGCCCAAGACGACTCGGCCGACGGCCGAGTGCCCCTGCGCTCCCATCACAATCAAGTCTGACTGGTTCGATTCGGCTTCGTTCAAAATCACGCGAGCGGCATGTCCCTCACGCACTTGCCGAGAAACCGACGAGCAACGATCGGCCAGCAACGCCTCTAATTCACGGTGGTGTTTTTCGTATGCTGCTTGCTGCTGTGCCAGCCATTCTGGAAACCACGGTTGCACCACCTCGGGGCCAGTGGTCTCGGGATCGTAACAGACACTCAGAATGGTGAGTTCGAATGGTTCGCTAATCTGCAGATTTCGCAGGAACTCTGCCGCCTCTCGGGCATTGCTAGAACCATCAGTTGCTAACAGGATCTTCATGGTGGATCACGGTTCAATCGAAAGAGAAAGAAGAGACTCGGTTCACGCTGGATGTGTGAGCAGATCTTATGCCGAAACACTCCTGTACGGGACTGGAGAAAGCCAGACCATCAATTTGAATCCTAGCGGAACTTCACGCAGCAAGGACTCGGGCGGTCGAGCAGGATACCCTTGCCGATTTTTGGCATCGCAGGATTTATGTGTTGCGGATTCGCCGTCGGGGTTGATCCATCAGGCTGAAAGAATCGCTGGGCGTTCGGCTCTCTGAGAGTCCCGGCATCATTCTGGCGAATCCCATTTCAGCACTTGGCTGTACCGTGTCCTTTTGCAGGGGTGTCCTTTTGCAGGGGTGTGCCTTTTGCAGGGGTGTGCGTGAACGATGCGGGGAAGTCAGCATCAGAAATCGAGATCACGGTAGCGGCGATTCAAGAGCTGGATCGCCGCTGCCCCGATCTTATTCTCGCCGCAGCGAGCGATGGCAATTGACACAGCTGACGGTCAATTGATTGAACGCCAAGGTTGAACCTTCGAGGTTTTCTTTCTTGGCTTGTCGGACAATTTCGTCACAAACTTGTTGAAATGTGTTGAGGTGTGATCGGTAGTTGTTGTTCCGATTTCGTACAAAACCCTCGACGCGGTTGAGTGTTGATAGTTGTCGTCCACTCTTTTCGATCGCCTCGAAATCACCGGTCGCTAACCCTCGCAACAGGGTTTGCGAATACTCGAGTTTCTTTTCCATCCAAAAACTGACCGGTTTATCTTTATCCGATGCTTCGTCTTTTACCGTGGTTGGCGGCGTTGCGGTGTTTGCTGTTTCACGCACCTGAGGGTTCGCAATCAACAGGCTGCCCACGCAAAGTAGGATCGCGATTGAAATTCCAGCTCTCATTGGATTCTCCTTCCGGTGTTATCAAGTCTTCTCGAGACGATCAGCACAGCGGTGTGCGGATTTGCTCGTTTTGGTCACGTGTTTCGATTCTGTTGTGTGTCCTTGAAAAGTATGCACATGCCGTTCCAAGTCACGCTACGATGGTAGTGACAATTACCAAATCCAACTCCAAGCTGCGAGAGCTGATTTGACTGACTTTGCTGCCGGAATCGATTTGTTGCGACAGATGGATCTCACTGCTGGGTTGTCGGATGTAGAATTGGGGGAGTTGGCGAAGATCGCTCACCACACGGAGTTCTCTGCGGCCACCGTTGTGTTCCGTGAGGGCCAAAATCAGTCCGTCATCTATTGGGTTGTGGATGGATCGATTACTTTGGAAACGACCGGTGCGCGGTTGAAACCGATTGTGTTGCTGACCGTCGGGACGGGCGAGGTGCTCGGCTGGTCCGCGTTGGTTGGTGATTCGCGAATGACGGCAAAAGCCAGTGCCGTCACCAACACACGTTTGATAGGTTTTCCTGCTGACGACCTTAAGAAATTGTGTGATGAAAACCATGAACTCGGGTATCGTGTGATGAACTCGATTGCTGAGAACCTATCGCGAAGGTTGCATGCGACCCGCCAATTCTTGGTTGGGGCGATCGAGGATTCGTCTTGAAAGTTGCGCCGTTTGAGGGGCTGCGAGGTTGCGATCGATAATTGATAACCGGCAAAGGATGGCCCCATGAATCAACTTTCCACGACCGATCGAAGTAGCAATATCAGTGAAAGCGACCCGTCAGATCAGGTGAGCTTTCACGCATCGACTGTCGATGAAATTGCGACGCGACTGAACACAAAGATTGCTGACGGACTGAACGCTGCGGAAGTAACGCAAAGGCTTCAACAGTTCGGTGCGAATCGCTTAGAAGCCAGTGAGCAAACGAATTGGTATCAAGTTCTTGGACGGCAATTCAAGGATGTCTTGATTGCGATCTTGCTGATCGCGGCCGCTGTCTCGGTAGTCGTCGGTGAACCTGTTGATGCCATCACTATCTTATTGATTGTGGTCCTCAATGCTTTGTTGGGATTTGTTCAAGAGTGGAAAGCAGAGCGAGCAATTCAGGCACTGCAGCAGATGCTAAGTCCGCGTTGCCAAGTGTTGCGTGATGGAACGGAGCAGCAAATTGAATCGGCGGATTTGGTTCCCGGCGACATTGTGCAGCTCGCCGCGGGGGCTCACGTTCCTGCCGATCTGCGTCTTAGTGAGTGCTTGAACCTAAAAGTCGATGAATCAGCTTTGACTGGTGAGTCGCTTTCGGTCGTGAAGTCATCGGAATGCGTGTTGGAGGAAACTCCGTTGGCGCAGCAGAGTTCGATGGCATGGATGGGGACGGCAGTCACGGCCGGCCATGGTGTTGGCATCGTGACGGCAACTGGCGAAGCGACCGAGTTTGGTCGAATTGCGACGCTGACTGGGTCGGTTGATCGCGATACGACGCCGCTACAGCGAAAGTTGTCAGTGCTGGGGAAACAATTAGGTGTAGGCGCGTTGCTGGTGTCCTTCCTCGTTTTTTTGGTTGGATGGCTGTCCGGAAAGCCGTTGGTAGAGATGTTTCTGACCGGCGTTTCGTTGGCGGTGGCGCTGGTGCCGGAAGGATTGCCAGCCGTCGTGACGCTGACGCTCGCATTGGGTGTTCGCGCGATGGTGCGCCGTCGTGTCTTGCTTCGTCGTCTGAGAGCAGCAGAAGCACTTGGGGCTGCGACGGTGGTTTGCACCGACAAAACCGGCACGCTCACGCAAAATCAAATGACGGTCACGCGGATTTGGTTGCCGGCCGGCGAGGTGGACGTAACAGGTGTTGGTTATGACCCCGCCGGCCATTTCGAAGTCTCTGGGCATCGTGAGGATTATCATCAACGGCCTGATCTTACCGCGTTGTTGCAGTCAAGCATGGAATGCAATCACGCCAGCCTGGTGCATGACGAGCAAGGCTGGCATCCTCTAGGCGAACCGACTGAAACAGCTTTGTTGGTGGCTGCCTACAAGGCTTGGCTTGACCCTTCCAAGCACCCCTCCCCGCTCGCCGAGTATTCCTTCGATTCGAATCGAAAACGGATGACCGTTGTCACCTCCTGCGATACCGGCATGATGGCGCATGTCAAAGGTGCGCCGGAGGTCATTCTTGAGCGTTGCTCCCATTGGATGAATGGTGGGGAGATTTGTGAAATCGACGACACAGATCGCCACTCCGTCGAAGCTGCCTATACCAAGATGGCCGAAACGGGGCTGCGGACTTTAGCGATCGCACAACGTCCCTTGGCGACCGAAATCCCGCTTGATCCAGAAAGCGTTGAAAGCCAGCTCGTCTTGCTCGGCATTGTGGGCATGATGGATCCGCCGCGGCCTGAAGTTTCGCCAGCGATTGAATTGGCCCGCCATGCGGGAATCAAGGTTTTTATGATTACAGGCGATTCACCAACGACTGGCTGCGCCATTGCACGACAAGTCGGCTTGTCGGCCGAACATGCAATGACTGGTAAGCAGCTCGATCAAATCAGTGACAGTGAACTTCGTCAAGCATTAGAGAATGAGGTGGTGTTTGCCCGAACAACGCCAGAACACAAACTTCGGATTGTGACTGCCCTGCAAGAGCTGGGCCACATCGTGGGGATGACGGGCGATGGGGTGAACGATGCCCCAGCTTTGAAAAAAGCTGATATCGGTATCGCGATGGGGATCCGTGGAACGGATGTAGCGAAGGGCGCTTCGGATATTGTCTTGACGGATGATAACTTTAGTTCGATCGTGGGTGCGATCGAAGAGGGGCGGCGGCAGTATGACAACATCAAAAAGTTTGTGCGGTACTTGTTGTCATCCAATAGCGGAGAGGTCGTCGCAATCTTCTTGAATATCGTGATGGGCGGTCCATTGATTTTCTTGCCAGTGCAGATCCTCTGGATGAACTTGGTCACTGACGGAATGACGGCGGTCGCGCTCGGGTTGGAACCGGCCGAGGTGTCTGTCATGTCGCGTCCGCCTCGAGACCCGAAAAAGCCCATTCTCGATCGCTTCGGTGTGTTGTTAGTATTGGGGCTTGGAACCTATATCGGTTTGGCGTCACTGTGGTTGTTTCACCACTATTTGGCAAGCAATGGCGAGGAGGGATTGTTGCTTGCCCAAACGGTCGCCTTCACCGCGATCGTGTTGATCGAAAAAGCGAACGTTTTGAATTTTCGGTCGCTTGATAGTCCACTGTTGCGAGTCGGCTTGTTTTCTAATCCATGGATCCTGGTCGCCTTGGTCGGTACCGTGTTGCTGCAAGTGGCGGCCGTGTACGTGCCGGGTTTGCAGCAGGCATTGCACACAACGGCACTCGGATGGTCCGATTGGGGTTTGATTCTTGCGTTCTCGTTGCCCATTTTTCTGATTCCCGAATCAATCAAGATCCTGCTTTACTTGCGGGCGAAAACTCGGCGGGCTCGTGGTTGAGGTAACGGTAGAAACCGGCCACTCTGATCGTGCCTAGACTGGAACGTCTTGGGGGGCCGGAAGCATCGCCGAGGGTCAGTTGCCCTCTAATTCGCCGCTGTATCTGGCGATCTCACCCTATTGATGCCAGCCCTATTGATGCCAGGGTCAACACTCGATCACGCCTGTTTTGCCGCCTTGACGGTTTTGCGGTGTTTCGCTGCTCGTCATTGGTGTGGCATCGTGCAGGAGATTGGTGGCCCCCAACCTCGGCCATCGTTTTATGGTTAAGGCGTTCCTACCCGCCGTTTTCTCGCCACCAACAAGCTGATGCGGCGAGTTCTGTTTGTCTTTTTGTGGGCGTTTCTGGCCCATGTCGCTTTCGCGGCCAATCCAGCACCGATCGAGTTTTCAGTCGATGTTATGTCGGTGTTCTTAGTGGCTGGTTGCAATGCAGGAACTTGTCACGGTAATTTGAACGGCAAGGGTGGTTTGAGGCTCTCACTGCGGGGACAAGATCCCTTTGCCGATTATCACACCCTGGTGTTCGCCATTCGTGGCCGCCGTGTGACCGTGAATGCTCCCGAACAAAGCTTGGTCTTGCAAAAGGCGACAGTCCAAGTGCGGCACCGTGGCGGAGCCAGGTTTCGGACCGATTCGAAAGCTTACAAAGTGCTGAAGCAATGGTTGCAGTTGGGGCTCCGCCATCTTCGAAAGATGCGAGGCCTGTCACTCACTCGCAAGTTGAGCCATCTCAGGCAATCGTGCGTCAGCCGAATGAATCGATCACATTTATGGGCGGACGACCTATGGGCAGAGTTGTGTGCTAACGCGGCGGTTGGACGAATCGGGTGTGAAGTTTGTTACTGTCGATTTTTCGAGCAGCATTGGTGGTCGCCGTGGCGGTTCGTGTCGATCGTGGCGGATCGTGTCGATCGTGGCGGATCGGGGACGCACAGTTTTGACGATACACGAATGTGCAAAATCGTCGACAAATATCAGCTGCCAATCACCGATCAAACGTTGTTGAACGATTTGGAGCAACGCGGATTACTGGATGGGAGAGTTTGGGCGAACCCCCGATATTAACTAAAATGCGAGTCGCGATCATTGGCCGCAGTGCTACACCGCCCTGCTGGCTGGGGGGGCGTTAAAGGTGGTTATGCTTACGGTAAATCAGATGCCCATGCGAGATTTTCCCTTGAGAATCTCGTCAAACCGGAGGATGTCGCTGCGACGTTATATTACCTGCTGGGAATTGACCCGCTGACAGAAATCTATGATCTTGATCATCGACCACTCATGATTGGCGGAAACGTCGTCAAGGACGTGATCGCTTGAAGCGGCCTGTGCTACTCAACGAAATCGACGGTTTAAATGAATGGACTCGTAGCCTTGAGAGATTAGCTGACGTGGAGAACAAGCCGGTGTCCGTTGTTCGTTGAGTTGGAACGTCATTTGAGTTGAAAAGGTTTCATGGCACCATGACCTAGATGTTGGATTCCCACCAAGGGGTATGTTTTCGAAAACGCAGTGTTATCGTCGGGGCTTTCTCGACGCATATTCGGCTTCGCTTTTGCAGGGGAAATGAATCATGGAATTTCGCGGCAACGGCATCGAAATTCACTACGATTTCAGTGGTCCTGATCAAGCCGACGTGGTGACGCTCAGTCACGCGTGGATGGCTGATGGACGAATGTGGGATCAACAACTCCAGTCGCTCAAGTCGTTTCGCGTGTTGCGGTATGACCTTCGTGGGCATGGGCAGAGTGGATGCAGCGGTGCACCCTTTGATTTCAATTTACTCGCGGATGATCTCCGTGCGTTGTGGGATCACCTCAAGATTGATTGCACTCATTTTGTGGGGGCGTCGCTTGGAGGAATGGTCGGATTGGAAATTGCGACAACCACGCCAGAACGAATTGCCAGCTTAACGCTGTGCGGTACGCGAGGCAGCGGTGCGTCATCGAATCGGACTGATACACGCGATCAACGAACCGAAGTGATTCAATCGCAGGGGGTGTCCGCGTTGGTGGACTGTGTCGTGAGTGAATGGTTTTCGGATCGGTTTCGCAAGAAATCGGCGGATGCAGTCAAGCTGGCAACCGAGATGATCGAAGGCACGTCAGTGGAAGGCGTGATTGGTTGCACGCAAGCGATCGAAACGCAGGACCATTTGTCATTGATCCCAGCGATCAAGTTGCCTTGTTTGATTGTCGCCGGCGAGGAGGACTTGACGACTCCGATCCGGGAGGCGTTCGACCTGCATGTTGGCATTGACGGTTCTGACATGGTCGTGATCCCCAAGACGCGACACCTAGCCAACATGGAGGCGGCTGATGTTTTTAACGATGTGCTGGTAACCTTCTTAAAGCAATACTCGTAGGTGAAAACCAGAATCTGATGCGTGAAGCAACGCATTTAGTTATCAGTGAATCGAATCAGGCAAATTAAAGATGTCGAGAACTGCGATCCATTTCGAACAGATCAAGCCTTTGCCGCTGACGCACACGTCTGAAATTCCTGAAAAATTTTTGGATGCGATGGGGCACATGAACGTGATGTGGTACACGCATTTGTTTGGGTTCGGGATGGGTGGTTTGCTGCAGCAGTTGGAAGTGCCGTGGTCAAAAATGGCCGAAGATGATGGTGGGACGTTCGCCTTGGAAACCCACATTCGGTACCTCTCCGAAGTTCGTGTCGGGCAGCACATTGAAACTCACGCTCGGATACTCGGACGAACCGAAAAACGCTTTCACTTGCTCCATTTTATGATCAACCTGGATAAGCAAGATGTGTCGGCCACCTTTGAAACCATCACGGCCTACGTTGATCTTCGGGTTCGGAAAATGGCTCCGATGCCTTTGAAACTCGCTGAAGGCTTGGATCAATTGATCCAAGAGCACGCCCGACTTGATTGGGTCGCACCGGTATGTGGTTCGATGTCGCCGTGAGAGATCGATAGAGCTGGGGTTTTTCGCCGAGAGTTTTTCGTGACCGATCGTGCTTGAGGGAACGGTCACGGAGTCGACACGGCACCAGTTTTGCTGCCCGGATTGGGCTGGCGTGTGATTGGGCTGGCGTGTGATTGGGCTGGCGTGTGATTGGGCTGGCGTGTGATTGGGCTGGCGTGTGATTGGGCTGGCGTGTGATTGGGCTGGCGTGTGATTGGGCTGGCGTGTGA
>JAQWPZ010000187.1 GCA_029245125.1 Rubripirellula sp. | reverse complement strand
AGGGTGAAGGGTGAAGGGTGAAGGGTGAAGGGTGAAGGGTGAAGGGTGAAGGGTGAAGGGTGAAGGGTGAAGGGTGAAGGGTGAAGGGTGAAGGGTAAAAAACCTTTTATTCGACTTCGACGGTCATGGCGACAACCATTGGCGCGGTGGGGTCGTTTGCTTTGACCAATTCAATTCGCTCAATTTTTTGGTCGGTCACTGGTTCAATGGTTACCAAGCGTAGCTGTTGGCCCCGCACCATCATGGCGAATTCCGATCCCGGCACATCGACTCGGCGGATGTAGTCCGCAAAGTGAATGCCATTTTTGAGCGGGTGATCTTCGGTCGTCCCATCTGCCAAGATCAGACGAACAATGAGCGAAACGGTCTTGCCGCTGTGAGCTGGAAATCCCCACCCGCTGACACCGCTTAGTAGGTGAATCTTTTTGGCCGCTGTATTGCAAGGAACTTGCACCATCTTGGGCATCTTTGGCGGCATCGATCCTTGCGGTCCGTTCAGCAAGACAATGTTGGGTACTCGTTTGTCTTGTGGGTCGATCAACACAAACGGGATGTTGTTGACCAGCTTCGCTGACCAGTCCTTAAAAACCAACCGATCAGCGCCCTGATCACCGGAATGAAACATTCCTTTGGTGCTGATGACAGTTGCAGCTTTGTCGAGCGGTAACGGTAAGAACTTGCCTTTCTGTGTTAAGAATTCCAGCAGGTCGGTTAGGCCGGCGGGGTCGATTTGTTTTTCGAAGCCCTCGGGCATCACTGATTTGGTGGATGCAATAAGTTGTTCGATGTCTTCACGCAGAACGACCTTCTTTTTGCCTTGAGAATCAAAAATCTCAATCGCCGTCTGTGTCTCTGACGCCAACATCCCGTTGATCACAATTCCATCAAGCGTCAACACCGCGTAGCTGCGGTAGTTGCCTTCGACGCTCCGACTCGGGTCGAGAATGTGGGTAAGCAGCTCGGCTTTCGGGTGAACTGCCATTCCCGTGAGGTCGGGACCTACTTTGTTGCCTTCACCTTGATGCACGTGGCAATTAGCGCAGTTTTTAGTGAAGACCGCTTTGCCACGCGTTGCATCGCCGGTCTGCTCGGTCACGTTCATCAGTGATGCGAGTACTTTCTGACGGTCTGGGTTTGGCAAGCCACCAGATTGGGACAAGACCTCACTCGCTTCACGACGGATCGCGCGATCAGGATGAGCCAGGAGTGCCTGTTGCTGATCCAAGGCGAGATCTTGTGGCATGATTTTACGAGCCGTCATTGCGGCAAGTAAATCTCGCGTCGTTTCTGGCCGTGCGAGCATCACACGGAGCGTTTTCTGTTGAACGGTCGGAGTAAACCTGGGCATTGCTTCCAAGATCGCGTTACCGATCCCGGGGGCTCGACTCCGTTGCAGTGCATCGAGAAAACCAATCGAAGTTGATTGTGGCATTCGCGGTGAAATGGTGGCAAGCAGGTCGGACGCGATATCGAGATCCCGATCCATCAATCCGATCAACTCAGCGGCGGCTTGCACACGGTCGTTTCCAGAGGCCTGCTCATCAGCAGCAATCTGCAGGAGCGACTTGGCGATCATCTTGGCATTATCCGTTAGCTTTTGACTTCCCCAGGCTTGCGCCAATCGAATCAATTGCCCCTTGGCACCTGGTGACAAGACATCAAACAACGCCAGAATCTTGTCATCGGCGACGGCGGCCAGTTGCTTGTTGCCGTCCTTGGGCCAACCGTCGGACCAGCCCCTTACGATTGCATCTCGAATGGATGGATCGGCGACGATCAATGCGCCCATCACGTCGCCAACAGATTGGGAATCTTCATTTCGAGCCATTTGTTCGGCAACGATCTTTGCTCGTTCGATCAAAGCAGTGGTCATTCGGTCACTGCCGGCGGCCAATCTTAGAAAGGCAGAGTCGTTGGTGGCGGCCGCAGCGGTTGCTGCATCGAGCATCCAACGATCGCTCTGATTCATTCCGTTCGTCAACGCGGACAAAGCGGTTGATGCAGCTCGGTCGGCGGCGGGCATTTCGGCCAAGGCCAACAATACCGCCAAGCGAATCTGTGGATCTTTTGCCTTTGACACTCCCGATTGCAACAGTGTGTCGCGACCCGCCGGGGTGCGTGGCATCATGGTGACAGCCGCGCGAACGACAGCGTTGGAGGGATGCTCTAAGGCTGCGGCGAGCGGCTTGAGCGATTTTGCATTGGCGGTGAATACGCCCAATCCAGCGAGGGTCCATAACGCGTGCAACGCCCCTGCATCGAGGCCGATCTCATCCAGCTTGTGCCGTTTCGTGAGGGCGATCAGTTTCGCCGCGACCGACGGGTCCCCACGTTCCACCAGCAAACGCTGGGCGTGCAATCGCCAGAACATATTGTCTGACGTCAGCGCCGACACAAGGTCCGTGGTGGAATTAGTGAGTGGTTTTTGGCCCGCATTCGGTTCGCCGTACACAACGCGATAAACCCGACCAAATTTTTTGTCGCGCAGGTCAGTCACATACGCATTGCCAGGGCCATTTTTAAATCCGGCCGGTGTCGGATTGTGTTGGACAATGTAGTTGTACCAATCAAGCATCCAGACATTTCCGTCCGGGCCAACCTCGGCCATGATCGGTGCCGCCCATTCATCATCACTGGCAATCAGATTCGCCGGGCTGGTCGATGTGAAGCCAGCGCCTTTTGCTTGCAGTACAAAGGTGCCGACGAGATGTCCGGTGGGGCCTGCGACAAAGGCAGCGCGGTTCCAATATTCTTGCGGGTATTGGCGAGCTGTATATATTGCATGCCCGGCTGCCGCGGTATAACCGCCGTGGTGGTCAACTTGTCGTACCTTGTTCGTGATGGGCGCAAATTCATGGGTGTCAGCGATGCCAGATAACACGCTCGACGTCCATCCGCGAACCCGTTCGTAATGCCGATTGGCAACCGGCATGAATTCGCTTGGGTTGCGGTTCGCGGTTGATCCAAACAGCAAACCCTCTTCGCTGAGTCCGACACCCCATGAATTGTTGTTTGTGTTTCGGAGGAATTCAAAATCGGTGACGGCTAACTGGTCGCCTTGCATCTCCACCTGAAAGCGATAAAAACCGGTTCGGAAAGACCGTTGTTCGCCTGCGACTTGCCCCTTGAAGCCGGCATAGCCGACCATCCCGTAGATCCAATTGTCATGGCCATATCGCAAATTGCTCGGGCCTGCATGCGTGTCACCTGTGCTCCATCCACTGAAGAGAACTTGCCGCACATCGGCAACGTCATCGCCGTCGGTATCTTTTAGGAATAGCGTGTCGGGTGCTTGGTGAACAATCAAACCACCATGCGACACGAGGATGCTGGTTGGAATGCTAAGGTTGTCGGCAAAGACTGTGAATTTGTCGGCTTGATGGTCGCCGTCTGTGTCTTCGCAGATGCGGATTCGATCGCGGCCTTTGCCTTTCGGTTGTCGCTCATTCGGGTAGTCGTAGGTTTCCGAAATATAAAGACGCCCACGACTATCCCAAGTCATCGAAATCGGCTTTCCGCCGATATCCGGTTCCGATGCGTAGAGTTGAACTTTAAATCCTTCGGGCACGACATAATGCTTGATTGACTCCGCTGGATCGAGCGGTTTCTGCATCATGTTTTTCGGGTCTTCCTGCTGACCCCATTGCTTGCTCACGACGTAATTCGGGATCTTTGGGCCAACATCGACGTATTCGAAGGGAGCCACATCGGTTCGCAGGGTTGTCATTTTTAGATCGGCGAGCGGCTCACTTTCTACACCGGCAAACTCATCGACTTTCGCTGGGTCATCACCACAGGCCCAACGGATTCCCCGCTCCACCAAATTGTGGAAGCCGGGATTGGTAAACGTGCGTGCGTCGTGGCCCCAAGCGGTATAGAACACGCGGCCCTTTCCTTGAGAACGGATCCAAGTCCAAGGTTCCTGTTGTTCTCCTTCCAGGCGGTATTCTAAGATTGTGCGTCCCACCTCGTTGTGCAGCGTATGGACGTAAGTTTCATCCCAGCTTTCAAAGCTTTTGTAGCCGTTGAGGATCGGATGCTGGTTGCCTTGGTCGGTGGCAGACACCGAGAACGTCCCGGTCCCATGACGCTGGAACTGTGCCCCGATTAGAGCGACGATTTCAGCATGATTGCGAAAACAGTACGACGCGCAGTGAAGGGGAATGAATCCTCCCCCTTGGTCGACGTATTCGAGTAACGCCGCCGCCTGATCATCATCGATACGGTCAATATTGGCGTACACGATCAAACCGTCGAACTGTTTCAGTTGTTCGGGTTGCAACGTGCCAGCAAGATCGTCGGTGTACTGAACCTCGATCCCACGGTCAGCCAGGACAGGCATCAATTCTGCGGCCCGTCGGGCGGGCTGGTGGTGACCGTTGTCGCCTAGGAACACCAACTTCAGAGGCGACGTTTCTGCTGCTTGACTGATGAGACTCAGGCACAGCAACATTGCCGGTGCGAGTACGTGATGCAGGTTTAAACGAATCAATTCTCTCTCCGCAAAACGGGAAACGGTTGATAGGTTTGTATCGTACGGACCGAAATTATATGCTTCGCTGAACAAACACGTTTCGCAGTCAGCGATGGTCTGATGATAGAGCGTTGCCGCTTTAAAAAAGTTTCTGATTGCGGGCGGCGGTGCAGGATTATGCTGCTGGACGTCCGATCGCTGCGGGCTTGCCAGCGTCGGAGTCGATCGGCACCTCATTATTTTGCTGGATGATCCAGGTCAGCATGGGGCTAGCTCAGGGTGAATTCGGGGAGGTGGACAATCTGTCCACCCTTGGAAGCCGATTCATGAGCGCAAATCCCGACGCAGGTCCAGTTCGCACTGGTCACGGCGTTTGGTGATGGATCCCTATCTTCCAGTAGAGCGTTGGTGAACTCATTCACCAGGTGGGGGTGTGATCCGCCATGCCCGCCGCCTTGAATGAAAGAGAGGTGTTCGGAGTCATGGATTTGTTGCGGGAGCGTAAATTTGCGAATCTCTTCGGGCAGCAGGTGAGCGAAATCGGGAACTTCAATCCGTTCGGGAATCTCGTTTTCTGGTTTCTTGGCCGTGTGCAATACATGCGGCTCGTTCTCAATCAGAGTCCACTCAAAGCTTTGCTTGGTTCCATAAACGTCAAAGCTCTCTCGGTACTGGCGAGCAACATCGTAAAGGAAACGCCAAATGTGAGCGGTTAGGTCACTATCTTTGATTTTGATATGGCAGGTTTCGACAGCGAATTCGTTCCCCGATTTCTTGGCGATATCTTCTCGCACAGTCCCCGAACCGAAGCAACTGACGTACTCAGCCAATCCATCAACTAAGCCCAAGCAGGGGCTTACGGCGTGAGTGGCGTAATGCATTGGGATCATCCGTTCCCAATACTCGGGCCAACCATCCATGTCTTGGGGATGAGACGCAGCGAGGTGTTGGATTTTGCCAAGGTCACCTTGCTTGTAAAGCTCCTTGATGAACAGATATTCGCGGCTGTAGACGACTGTTTCAGCCATCATGTATTTCAAGCCAGTCTGTTTCACTTTTTCGACGATCTGGCGGCAGTCATCCACGGTGGTGGCCATCGGTACCGTGCACATCACATGTTTGCCGGCATCGAGTGCCTTGAGCGACATCCAGGCGTGGTCAGGAATCGGGCTATTGATATGAACAAAATCGATGTCGTCGTCCCGCAGCACGTCGTCATAATCGAGGTAGCGACGCTCGATCCCAAATTGATCGCCTGCTTTATTGAGCTCGGCTTCGTTGCGGCGGCAGATTGCCAATACATTCGTATTGGGATGAGCGTGATAAATCGGGATGAATTCTGCACCGAAACCGAGTCCGATCATCGCCACATTGACGGTCTTGTTCATTGAAAGCTCCGGTCGTGCGTACCAAGGAAAGAAACGAGCAGCATTCCGTTCATATTATTGTGATGGTCCGGCAGTCGTGTCTATCACGGAGATGGCTTCAAGCAATCTTGATTGATAGAAAGCGTGGCAGCGTGTGGTGAGTGAGTAAGCTTTTCCGGTCGCTTCGACCAGGAAAACGCAATGAAGGGTGGGATCAGTTTTGGCGAATTTGCTTCGTAGGTAAATTGCCTGTTCGTGCAATTGTAGCTATTTTTCGCGTGTTTCCTGGTTGAGCTACTTCGGGCTCTGTTTTCGCTTCCGAGTTTGATTCTGCTTTGGTTGCTTGTGTTGGTTCGCGACCAGTTCCGTGGCGGCGCCGCGATCACCCTGGGATTCCATCCAGCGGATTAGTTGTTGTTTCAACAGCTTGATGTTTTCTTGGTGATCGGATGAATCGGCCAAATTGTTCATTTCGAGTGGGTCAGCGATCACATCATAGAATTCAATCGCGGGACGATTTTGGTAACGCTGAACGACTTGCTTGGCCTGGGGGTCACCAGCTTCGGCGGCTTTTACAATCGACTGAAACTCTCGGCTCTTTGTACATGCGTTGGTGAATGGTTCGCTGTGATTCAGATTCAAGATCAATTTGTGGTTTCGGCTGCGTACCGAACGGATGGGATAAGAGTCGTTTCCGTTAATGATTCCGCGAGTCGTCATCACACCATAGACAAATTCTTTGTGCTCTTTGGCGTTTCCACGCAGCACCTCAACCATGCTTTTGCCGTCAAGTTCGGCAGTTGGTTCCCCACCAGCCAGTTCAACAAAGGTAGGTGTCACGTCGACATATTCAACCATCGCATCGGATACCAAACCGGGCTCGATTTGTCCTGGCCATCGTACGATCATCGCGGATTGCAAGCCGTTGTCGTAGCAAGTCCATTTGGCGAAGGGAAATGAGTTTCCTTGTTCTGAAACAACCATGACCAACGTGTCCTTGGCCAGTTCATGCTTATCAAGAAGTTCGAGTAGTTGCCCAACTTGTCCGTCGTAGTAGGTTATCTCCGCGAGGTAGCGGCTAAACGCATCACGCATCTCAGGGGTGTCGGCCAAGTAGGGTGGGAGCTTCACCTCTTGGGGTGGATAGCGTGACGCATCCCCTTTATTCCAAGGAGAATGGGGCTCGTTGCTGCAGGCGAAAAGACAAAATGGCGTCTTCGACTTGGAGCATTCCGCCATCATCTCATCGATCGCCTGCATGTCAGGGTTCTTGTTGGCAACGGAGTATTCGAAGGGGAAAAGGCTCCGTGGACCAATGTGTGTTTTTCCAGACAACGCAACCCGATAGCCAAGTGGTTTCAGGTAGTGCGTGATGTTGTTGACGTGCCCATAGGTGCTGGTGTGGTTGGGGTAGGCCCCCGTTTTCACCGGATACTGGCCGGTATAGATGTTGTGCCGGGTCGGGGAGCACATCGGCGCGGTTTGAAAACAATGGGTCATCCGCACGCCTTGACCTGCCAAGCCATCGATGTTGGGTGTGTGGGCCTGTCCGCCGTAACAGCCGATGTCGCGAAAGGTGCAATCATCCGCGATCACGAATAGCAAATTTGGCTGATCCCCTGCTTGAGCAAAGCCGCCGAGTAACAAGAATACAGAGATGGAACGGCAGATTATCGAACGCATGGCGAAGCCCAGGTTTTGGTCGGGTGGAGAGCGTGGGGCACAGTGGTAGGATGACGGAATCCTGTCAGCACACAGTTTACGTGAGGCAATCACGTCGTGTGGGCCGGGCAGCCGAGAAAGACGGTGCCGAAAAAAAATGCCCGCCGTTTCCAAACGGTTCACTTGGCCTGGCAAATTATCGTTGCGAACAGATCGAGATCGTGCATCGAACGGATGATCCCGGCAGCGGCAAAATGTTGGCAGCATGATACGCCAACACCACCATCACGGCTGTTTTCCGAATGGTCATTTTACGCCGAGCACTGCTCGGGAGATTAGGCGAGCACTGCTCGGGGGTAGGAACCGAGAATATCGAGTCGCTGGGCCGAGTCGGTCAGTTCAGCGATGGCGGTTTGCACAAGAGTGTTATCGCGATGTCCGCTTAATTCGACAAAGAACAAATACTCGTTTTTTGTTTCCGGCGATGGGAACGATTCGATCCATGTCAAATTGAGTCCGGATCGTTTGAAGATCGACATCGCGTCAGCCAAGGCACCGGGGCAATGGCTGATTTGAAATAACAACGCCGTTTTATCGTCTTCTGTTGCTGGTGGTCTTTCTTTTCCTAGCACGGCAAAGCGTGTCACATTGTTCGGGTTGTCTTCGATGTTCTTGTCGATCACATCCAAGTTGTACGCACGTCCCGCTTCGATACTGGCGACAGCTGCTACGCCAGGTTTTTCAGAGGCGAGCTTTGCGGCTGCCGCTGTGCTGCTGTTTTCAACAATTCTTGCCTGAGGTAATTGACTCGCCAGCCAGTCCCGGCATTGCGATAGTGCCTGCGGTTTGCTGTGGACCTCGGTGATCTTTGAACGCGGTGTTTTGGCGAGCAAGTTGTGGTGAATCGGCAAGAGAAGCTCGCCACAAATTTGCATGTCTTGGCGGATGAACATTCCAAGCGTGTCGACGACGCGTCCATCGGTGCTGTTTTCGATCGGTACCATCCCGGCGAACATATCACCCCGAGAAACAGCATCAAACACGGCAGGAATCGATTCAACGGGGGTCAGCGAGGCTGCGTCGCCGAAGTATTTAGTAGCGGCGAGGTGGCTGTAGCTGTATTTGGGGCCCAAGAACGCCACTCGCATCGCTTGCATGGATTCCAGGCAGGCCCCCGACAGGCACTTGAGAAGCTGAGTTTGGGCTTGCCGGCTGAGGGAATCGCATGGTGGGCGAGATTGGACGACTTTCTTGATCTCTGCCGCGGCTGCCGCGAAACGGCCGATTGATCCTTGCTCGAGGCCACGATTGAGCTGTTCGACTAAATTCTGTCGTGCCTCAGCGAGCTGAAGGATTTGGAGATCGATTGAATCGATGGAGCTTTGCAGGTTCGTGTCAGTCATACCGAGACTCGATCGTGGGGGACGGGATTTCGCGATGCTCGATCGGGCCGTTGGTGTCTGTCAAATTGACAACCTTCGGCAAACTCGAATTTCGGACGCCTAAACGTCCCTGCCATTTTTGTCTCAATCGCACGCAGTAAGTGTGATTTGACCGCAAATAGCGGCTTTTTGCGAGGCCGTAGGGAGGATTTTAAACGATTCCCTCAATAAACCGGATCGACTGGCACAGGCTTTGCGAATTGTGCTTATCCGCCCGGCGAGTGTCTAAATCGACAATCGCCGAGAAAACGACTATTCCCGTATCTTTCAATTTAACGCGATTCAGAAATACCCCGGTTAAAGAAATACGACTGATTCCCTCCGCAAACTGCGTGAAGGATTCGCGAGACGCGTTCATCGGTCGTTGGCCATAGCTACACAAAATCGAACATTTGCGCAGGAGAAAAACAAATGGCTCAAGGTGAAAAAATTATCGGTATCGACCTCGGCACGACCAACAGTGTGGTTGCGGTGATGGAGGGTAGCGAGCCCAAAGTCATTCCCAACCCCGAGGGAAACCGACTGACGCCTAGCGTCGTCGCCTTTACTGACAAGAACGATGTGATTGTCGGTGAACCCGCTCGTCGGCAGGCCGTGACGAACCCCAACCGAACCGTCTACTCGGCGAAACGATTCATGGGGCGACGGCACCACGAAGTCGAATCCGAGGAGAAAATGGTTCCCTACGGTGTCGTGGGAGCAGCTGATGAATACGTCAAGATCCAAGTCGGCGATCACCAGCACACGCCTCAAGAGATATCCGCCAAGGTACTTCGCAAGCTGAAGGAATCTGCGGAGTCTTACCTGGGGCACAAGGTCAATAAAGCCGTGATCACGGTCCCTGCGTACTTCAATGACGCTCAGCGTCAGGCTACGAAGGATGCTGGGCAAATCGCCGGGTTGGAAGTTGCTCGAATCATCAACGAGCCGACTGCCGCCGCCTTGGCTTACGGCCTGGATAAAAAGAAAGACGAGAAAATCATTGTGTTTGACCTTGGTGGTGGAACATTTGATGTTTCGGTCCTTGAGGTTGCTGACAGTGGCGATGAGGAGCAAGAGAGTCGCGTCTTCCAAGTCATCAGCACGATGGGTGATACGCACCTCGGCGGTGACGACTTTGACGAAGCTCTCATCAATCACGTCGCTGACGAATTCAAAAAGGAAAATGCGATCGACCTCCGTGAGGATCCGATGGCGTTGCAGCGTCTGCAGGAAGCTTGTGAAAAAGCAAAGAAAGAACTGAGCACCCTGCCGGAGACAGATATCAATCTGCCGTTCATCACCGTTTCGGACAATGTTCCGAAGCACTTGACGATGAAAATCACGCGGAGTGCCTTCGAAACAATGATCGATGACCTCGTCGAGCGTTGTCGTGGTCCAGTTCTCAAGGCACTCAAAGATGCCGGAATGAGCCCTGGTGAAATCGATGAAATCGTCTTGGTCGGTGGTAGCACGCGAGTTCCAAAAGTTCGCGAGCTTGTTAAATCGATTTTTGGCAAAGAACCGCATCAAGGTGTCAATGCTGATGAAGTGGTTGCTGTCGGTGCTGCGATCCAAGGTAGCGTGCTCTCGGGCGATCGTACCGATGTCTTGTTGCTCGATGTTTCGCCCCTGACTCTGGGGATCGAAACCGAGGGTGGCGTGATGACCGCTTTGGTGGAACGGAACACAACGATTCCGGTTGAGAAGAAGAACGTCTTCAGCACAGCTGCCGATGGTCAAACCGCGGTCACGGTACGTGTCTTCCAAGGTGAGCGGAAGATGGCCACCAGCAACCGCTTGCTTGGTGAATTCAATCTAGAAGGGATTCCGCCGCAACCGCGAGGCGTGCCGCAGATCGAGGTCAAATTTGACATCGACCAAAACGGTATCGTTTCAGTCTCGGCCAAAGAACTCAAAACCGGGAAAGAAGCCTCGGTGACGATCAAGGAAGCAGGTGCACTCAGCGAAAGCGACATCGAGCAGATGCGAAAGGATGCCGAGGCACATGCGGATGAGGACAAAAAACAGTTTGAATTGGTCGAAGCCAAAAACCGGGCCAGCCAACAAATTTATCAGCTTGAAAAGCAAATGACGGAGCATGCCGACAAGCTCTCCGAAGCAGACACCGAGCCGATGAATAAGGCAATCGAGAAGGTGAAAACGGCTGCCGAAGGTGATGATGCTACCGTGATCAAGCAGGCTTCGGATGAACTCGACGCGGCGGCGACTGCGTTCAGCAAAGTGTTGTACGAGAAAACCGAAGCGGCAGGCGAAGGTGGCGAGGCACAGCCGGGTCCCGATGCCGCTGCTGCGGCCGATGCCGACGACGACGCGATCGATGCTGATTTCGAAGTGAAAGACTAACGCGGTCAAGTCTGACACGACTACGAAGGCGGGTGATCAATCACCCGCCTTTTTTTATGCCCTGGGTGAGCGCATGGCCCAGGAGTTGCTTGGATAAGACGTTGAAGGAGAACACTGCCATGACTTTTCGATTTGACCGTTTAACGACCAAAGCTCAATCACTTGTTGCCGAGGCGCAAGCCCGCGCAGCTTCCGCGGGGAATCCCGAAATCAGCCCACTCCATTTGCTTGCGGCGATGCTCGATGAATCCGATGGGATCACGCTGCCGCTGCTCGATAAGATGGGGGTTGATTCAGCGAAGTTGAGCGAGCTGGTATCGAGCGAGGTTTCACGATTGCCAGCTGTTTCCGGCGGCCGTCAGCCGGGAATCTCAGCTGAACTACAGCAAGCGTTTGATGCCGCCGCTGGCTCCGCTGAAACATTGAAAGACGAGTATGTCAGCTCCGAGCACTTGCTGCTTGGTCTCACGCGAGCCGAAAACAAGGCGAACAACCTGCTCAAGGTTTTGGGTGTCCAGGAGAATGATGTTCTGAAGGCGATGAGTGAGGTCCGCGGGTCCGCCCGTGTGACCGACCAGAACGCCGAGGATACCTACCAGGCACTCGAGAAATTCGGGATCGATCTGACCAAATTAGCTGCTGAGGGAAAGCTCGATCCAGTCATCGGACGCGATAATGAAATTCGTCGGGTGGTTCAGGTGCTTTCTCGCCGCACGAAGAACAATCCAGTTTTGATCGGGCAGCCGGGTGTTGGCAAGACGGCGATCGCTGAGGGACTTGCGTTACGGATATTCGAAGGGGATATTCCGCAGAGCTTGCAGAACAAACGCGTGATCTCTCTCGATATGGGAGCGTTGGTTGCAGGTGCAAAGTTTCGGGGTGACTTTGAGGAACGTCTCAAGGCTGTGCTGCGTGAGGTGAAGGATAGCGACGGACAAGTCATTCTGTTCATTGATGAACTTCACTTGGTTGTCGGGGCTGGGAAAGCGGAGGGATCTGCCGACGCCGCGAATCTTCTGAAGCCCGAGTTGGCACGCGGAACACTCCGGTGCATCGGGGCAACCACACTTGATGAGTACCGACAGCACATCGAGAAAGATGCTGCACTGGAACGCCGATTCCAGCCAGTTTATGTCGGCGAACCGACCGTGGATGACACGATTGCAATCTTGCGCGGCCTGAAATCACGGTATGAATCACATCATGGTGTGCGTATCACTGATAGCGCTTTGGTGGCAGCTGCCAATCTGTCTAACCGTTACATTGCAGACCGTTTCTTGCCAGACAAGGCGATCGATTTGGTCGATGAAGCAGCAAGCCGATTAGCGATGGAGAAGGAAAGTGTTCCAGAGCCGATTGACCGAGCGCAGCGTCAATTGAGACAGCTTGAGTTGGCGCATCGGCAATTGGTCGACGAGCAAGAAGATTCGGCTGTGGCAAAGCGTGAAGAAGTCGAGCAGGAAATGGAAAGCCTGAATCAGGAATTGGCCAGCTTGAGGGAGCAGTGGGAAACCGAAAAGATCGGGCTGGACGATGTTCAGTCAATTCGGCAGGAGGCAGATCAGTTGGCTCATCGCTTTGCCGCTTTAGATTCCGAGGCGAAGCAAAAGCAGTTGAGTGGCGAAAATCCGGAGACGCTCTACCAAGAGATGCTCGATGTTCGCGCGCGGCAAGCTGAGTTGGAGAACCGGCTGGCAGAACTGGAAGCACGGGAACAGAAAGCGAAAGCAAGCCACGACGAAACCGATGATTCTTCCGATGATAAGCGGCGACTGTTACGCCGTGATGTCACCGAAGATGAGATAGCTGAAGTCGTTAGCACCTGGACCGGTGTGCCGGTCACTCGAATGCTAGAAACCGAGCGGGCGAAGTTGTTGGTGATGGAAGATCGGTTGCATCATCGGGTCATCGGTCAAGATGAGGCGGTGGCTGCCGTTTCCGATGCCGTCCGGCGAAGTCGCAGTGGTTTGCAAGATCCAGAGCGTCCCATCGGGTCGTTCTTGTTCCTCGGTCCAACCGGTGTCGGCAAAACCGAACTGTGCAAAGCGCTCGCACAAGTGATGTTCGATGACGAATCGGCAATGGTGCGCATTGACATGAGCGAGTTCATGGAGCGGCACAGCGTTTCGCGGTTGATCGGAGCCCCTCCCGGATATGTCGGCTATGAAGAGGGCGGAAAGTTGACCGAGGCGGTGCGGCGAAGACCGTATTCCGTTTTGTTACTCGACGAAATGGAAAAAGCTCACCCCGATGTATTCAATATCTTGTTGCAAGTGTTGGATGATGGCCGCTTGACTGATGGACATGGACGAACTGTTGATTTCAGTAACACGGTGATCGTGATGACCAGCAATGCTGGCAGCCAGGTGATCCAACAAGTGACTGAGCAAGGTGGGACAGAAGACGAGATGCGTGACGCGGTTCATGAGGCATTGAAGGCACGGTTTCTGCCGGAATTCCTGAACCGAGTTGATGACATTGTGATCTTCCATCCACTTGACCAGGGTGAGATCCGCAAAATCGTCGGTCTGCAGTTGCAGGTCCTTGCCAATCGGTTGCGCGGCGCAGGCCTCGATTTGTTGGTCAGCGAAGCCGCGGTCGATGAAATCGCATCTGTCGGATACGATCCAACCTACGGAGCGAGGCCGTTGAAACGAGTGATTCAAAAACAGATTCAGAACCCGCTGGCGACTGCCATTTTGAAGCACGCGTACGAAGAAGGTGCGACGGTTCACGTTGATTTTGACGGTGCCGAGTTTATCTTCTCCGATCAGCCACATTCGTTGTCCGTCAGCTCGTAGCACATTGGGTGTCGCTCGGCAGGTCAGTCGCTCGGCAGGTCAGTCGCTAGTTTGCGGTCGGTGGTTCGGTGAACGCTAAGTTCAGCCCGCACGCACGTTTTTTAAATCGTGTGCGCGGGCCATTTCT
>JAQWPZ010000166.1 GCA_029245125.1 Rubripirellula sp. | reverse complement strand
CCTAGCAGTTGCTCAACCTGAACCACTTCGATTCGCCGATCGGTGACAAGCCAGTCAAACCCCAAAACCCGGCCAAAAAATGAGCCAGACAGCGGGCCAAATATTGGACGGTACAGCAACCAAGGAATGCCCAGCACCAACCAAGATGCTAAACAAAGGGACGCGTAGGCTTGCGTCAAAATCGGAATCGGCAACTCATCTGGACGGCCCTGTATGAGATCCCAAAGCAAGTCGTGAGAAAAAATTAGCATCACGATTGGGAGCAGCAACGTGAAGGCAAAAAACACTTTCGTGATTCGTTTGATGAGTCGGCGCGGCCAACCAAACGCATTGATGCGATTGTAGACCGCCAGATTCAAACCGAAGTGGCCTACCAGCACCGCCAAGACGATTGTGCACCAAGTGAAACTGATCAATCCTCGAATTCCGAACGATCGAGTGCTTTGGGACGCATCGTCTGCACGAGCTGAATCGGTGTCGATTCTCGTAGCTCATGCCAGTCACTGAGATCAAGCTGAAAGACTGCCACTGCCGCGGTCGGCATCTCAATTGATTGCTTCGCCAGAAGGCTGGCTAGGTAGGAGATGCCGGGGTTATGGGCAATTACCATGAGCCGCTCTGACTCCATCCCGTCGGCTCGAATCGATTGGAGAATAGATTCTGGAGAAGCCAAGTAGAGTGCGTCGGTGAACGAGACTGCCGGCTCTTGATCCCAATGCTCGACCATTTTCTGATAAGTCGCACGGGTTCGCGTGGACGAAGAGCTAAGCACCAAATCAGGGATCCATCCAGAATCGGCTAACCACGCTGCCATCCGTGGTGAATCGCGTTGACCACGAGCGTTCAGGGCCCGCTCATGATCGGACAATGAGGAATCCCCCCAATCGCTTTTTGCATGCCGCATCAAGATCAGTAAACGCGATTGCTTGTCGTTCGTTTGTTTTTCCATCGACAAGATCGCTCCCGTCCATCACGCATGTTGAATTCTGAATCACCAGGTAAAACGATGCTTACCGAGCAGACGCCTATCCGAACTCGCTGACAACTTGTTTTTCGTCGGACATTTAATTGCGGTGTCCTGTCATCAAACATCGGTCGAGTCGGTGGAAGGTTGCCGGGACGAATCTTACCCGGAAACAGGAATCAGCGACGAGGTCGCTTCGGCTGGTTTACGCAGAAAGTGATGAAATCGGGGCAAGTCGCGGGATACCACGATTGGGTTAGCCATCGACGCCCGCGGGTCGCGCGGTTGGAGGGCGATTCGACTCATGCTCGCTGCCCCAAGCTGCCTAGACATCGCAAGGCAACGCGGGCTCCCCGACATCGTTCCCCGAGTGTTCTTTCTCGGAACAGCCTGTTTCAGGTGCCGGTCAGAGCGAATCCAGTTTTCTCACCGATTCCGGTTCACCCGGCCCCAGCGACGCAGTGTTTCAACCAGCCGGGTTCTTGCCAGCAGTGTTTCAGCCAGCAGTGTTTCAGCCAGCCGGGTTTCAGCCAGCCGGGTTTCAGCCAGTCGGGTTTCAGCTGATGCGGGAGAGAGATTTTCGGTCACTTCAACGATTGCAGAAATGCCAACAAGTCGGCAAGCTCCTCGGCGGTCATTTCCGCCGCCAAGCCGGTGGGCATCAGCGATTGCGTCTGCGGCTTGCTCGATTCAATTGCTTCTCGCGCGATGCGGATATCCTTTCCGTCCGCCTGTCGCAGTGTCCAGTGGGAGTCCGTTTCCGCGACCTTCAATCCGGTAACAATCGTTCCGCTGTCAGTCAGAACGACAAAACTCTGAAAGGCGGGCTCGATGGCTTTGGATGGATCGAGCAGGCTTTGTAGCAGCTCTACGCGTGATCGTTTCACGGCGATTTCATCCAAGTCTGGACCGACTGATCGCCCTCCACCCTGCAGTCGATGGCACGAGACACACTGGCCCTGCTGGGAATCGAAGAACCATTCACGCCCGCGTTTTGGGTCGCCTGTCAATGCCAGAATCTGATTGGCATCGATCAATGCGCCCAACCGTTTGCGGCGTTGGTTGATCGGTAAGAAGCGTTCGAAAATACCTGCGATGATTGGCGAAGCAGCGTTTTGGATTGTGTCCGTCGCGAGCGATTCTGTGTTTGCATTGGACGTATTCATGAGAGTTGCAAAGTGTTGCAAAGCATCCGCTGTCGCTTGCGGTGGGGTGGTAGGCGTTGGCTCATTCGAGACCTGTGCGAATCGGTCTGTGTCCATTGAAGCAATCCAATCATGGACCAGCTTCAAACCGACCGTGTCATTATCTCGGGTCCAGATCTTTGGCATTCGACCAGCACCACTCGTCGCCAGTCGGTAATAGAGAACCGATTGATAGGGGTTTCCTGGGCGAATGACTTTAGCGTCGTGGATACCAAAGTCGCCTTGGGTTGGGATTATGTCCAGGGCGTTGATGTCAGTGCTTGGAATCGAAAAGACAAGATCGAGCGGCACTGTTCCACCACCACCTCGACGGTGACAGTGTGCACAATTGGCTGCCAGGTAAGATCGGGCTCGTTGGTGAATGTCCTCCGCTTCCATTGTTGGGTCGACCATTTTTTTGATCGCCCATTCGTTCGGTGCGTTGCGATTCAGGATCCCGTTGGAGACGAATTGCTGAACCATGGGGTCGGGTAAATTCTCAAAACTAAAACCGATCGCACCACCACTTTGTCGAGAGTGGCATGCCCGGCATTGCGAGCGGCTCGTGATCGACCATTGTTGATCGTCCGTAGTGAGCTTGATCGTCATACCTGCTTCCGGAACCAGCTTGGCATCTCGCTGCTGTTCGTCCCAGGCATAGCTATAGGGTTGCCAACTCATTCCATTGAAGTGCAGTAGCTGTGTTTCCAGTCGTAAGGGGGGATCTTGTGGGTTGTCGGCCGGGCGGGAGATGGTGTTGGCAAATACCGTCCCGGTTGGATATTTCCAGTTGCGGCGTAGGCGATTGACATCGATCGTTCCGGTTTCAGGAATGGCGACGAAAAAATCTTTGCTCACCCCGCCCTGCCAGCTTTTCGAGACGAGTTCGTAACGGAAGACTCCCGGTGCCGGTTCCAGCGTTTCGGTCGATTCAAATAGTCCAGTCGAACTCAATGTTTGTGGAAAAGAGGTGCGTTGGTCTTGTTCTGGATTGCGGATCAATTCATAGATTCCTCCGTCGTAATCGACGATCAAGGCTTCTCCCACGCGATTGGTTGTGATGGTGATGATCTTGAGCCCCGTTTCAGCAAGCACTGGATTCCAGGTTGCTCCAGGCGATTCGTCTTGCCAGCCCCAGAGCAATCCCGTGACGTAGTCGCCGTATAGGTAAACGCCGCTCAGGTCAGCGAATTGATTGCCGTGATAAATCACTCCCCCGGTAACCGACTGGCCGATGGTATGGGGATACGCCACGACTGGTTTCTGGATTGGTGTGGGGCCGGGTTCAATGTCACTCCGAATTGGTTGGGGGCCCTCATGAATACTCCAGCCGTAGTTGCCAGCTCGCTGCACGTCGTAGATCATTTCCCACAGTTCCCAGCCGACATCACCGACGAGCATTCGGTCGCTGATGGGATCAATGGTAAACCGCCAAGGGTTCCGAAACCCATATGCCCAGATCTCCGGGCGAGCACCCGGTGTGTTGATAAACGGATTGTCATCGGGAATTCGATAGGCTTTGCCAGCTTGCGCATGATCGACGTCAATTCGGCAGATCGTGCTACGCAAATCCGACAAATCCTGGCTGACGTCGTATTCATCGGGCGGATAGGGTCTCGCACCATCGCCGGCGGAAAAGTAAAGCAGGCCTTTCGAATCAAACCGAATCGCGCATCCGTTGTGCCCTCCAGAAGGCCACGTCAACAGAACTTCTTCGCTGGCCGGATCGATCGTGGGAGGTGAGTCTTCCGAGAGCACGAACCGAGACAGTCGTGTCCCATCTTCACGAGCTTTCGGTCCGCCTGCATAAGCAATAAAAACTTGACGGTTGTTGGCAAAGTTTGGGTGGATCGCAAAACCGTATGACTGGGTGAAGTTGTCGATGAGCGGTTTCAAGTCGATCGCCAAATCAGCTTGCTCGGTGCCGGGATCATCAACAAAGGTCCACAGCTTGCCTCCAACCTCCAATATGGCCATCCGGTTGGTCTGGCCAACAGGCATCAGCTCAACTGGTTGATTGAATTGAAGCTTCGGATAGGCGGGGCTGACATGGAATGGCTTTGCCGGTTCGGGTGAGCCAACGACGGCTGACGTCGTCCACGCAACACGATCCGCTGCGGTCGAGAATCCAGTAAGCAGCGTTAGCGTCGTAAGCAGAATCAGGCGGAAGTGCATCATAGACCTTTCCAGCAGTAGGCATTTTGAAAGTCCATGATACTTTCTTTGGACTTCGCTGGCCCTTCCTGTTGCCTTGGACTCAATTGTTCCCCGACGTTTGTCGTTCGCTGGGCCTGCCCATTCCACCAACGCTTTTCATTCCGCTGCCCCTTGCTAGTGCAGCTGGGTCGGTTGGTTGCGTGGTTGCCACGTCGCATGGCTGCAGAGAATCCATTCGGATCACCGCGATCTAGCGATGGGATGAGTGCCAAGCATCGCAACAGGCTGGGAGATGCGGCAGGCTGGGAGATGGCGGTCTCGGCACACAATGTTGGTCGACTAATGCCCCCAGCAAGATCCAGTTTTGATTCGTGGAGGTATCTGGCGGGGCCTCGATCTTCCGTTTGGTGCACTGATTGCGAAACACAGCTGCAGTTTGCAACACATTGGCTGCTCGCCTGCTGTCCCCGATTGGTGTCGAGTCCGATACGGCGTGCATTGGTGTTTGGAAGTGGGCCGAAATCCCTTATCGCTTAAATTTCAGCAGGCTACTTCGCAGTGTGTAGGATTCTTTTTCTTGGCCGTCGATCCCGATGCAGCGGAATTCCACCTGTGGATCGTCTAATGTGGTGTCAAAGGTCATCAAGGCGAAGGAACAAGTTTGGTTGTAGCCCCAAATCAGGCCATCCGTTTTTACGACGGGGTGCGTGTGATGGTTGGTCAGGCGAGAACTTTCAAATTCGTACAGGTCGTAGCCCTGCTCGCGTTTGGTTACCCGCAAATCGGTCCGATGCCGATCGGCAGCAATCAGGAAAACGCCCTCAATCTGATTCGATTCGATGTGCTGGAAAATTTCTTCCCGCTCTTTTGGGAAGCCATCCCAGGGATCACGACTTCCACGTTTGATGCCCTCGGTAAAGGGCACCGGCGAGGCAATGATTTTGAAAGTTGCATTTGAATTGGCAAGTGTCTGCAGCAGCCATTTTCTTTGGATAGGCCCCAGCATTGTGCCGCCTGATAAGTCTCGGTAATAGCGACCGTCAAGCATGATGAAATGAACATCACCGATCTGAAAGTCATACCAGCAGCCGGGTTGTTGTTCGCCCATGCCGTACGCTGGGTTGACCCAGTTCTGTTGAAACGTTTTCCAGACGTCGCGTTTCCAGGCTGGTTTGTCAACTTCCGGCCCGGGGACACAATCATTGGTGCCAAAGTCGTGATCATCCCAGATTGAAAAGATGGCTGTGCTTGATGTGAAACGCTTCCATTCTGGTCGTGACTGACGACGATAGTAGCAGTATTGCTGGGTAAGCAATTGTTCCGGCTGGTCGATGTAGACGTTGTCTCCAAGCATTAAGAAAGCATGTGGTTCAAAGGATAGAATCGTATCCCACATGTTTTCCCACTCGGGTACGAAGCCGGCACCACCGCCGAACCCAACCGAGAACCTTCCTCCTTCACCTGCCTCGGGGAACGTGCGGAAGACACCCTCGATTGATCCGCCCTCCTTGGCTTCGATGGTGTAATGATAAGATTGATTCGGTTTTAACTTGTCGACTGTCAGCACGGCGGTGAAGTCAGTCGCTTCGCTGGTTTGTTGACGCGAGGAAACGCCGCCTCCCTCCACCTTGGCAATCACGTCTGCGGGCCGTGAAGTACGAATCCAAAAAGATGCTGAGTGGGCGGTTACATTGCCGACCATCGGACCATGGATTAACACCGCAAGGTTAGCCTGGTCTTTCCACGCAGTAAAACCAGGCACCGTATCCAGCTTTTCTAGCAGCGGTCGTGGTCCGGCGAGCAATCGCCCGGGTGGCAGTCCTTGTTGCAAGGCTTCGTTTGCTTTCGCCCAGGCGACTGTTGGTTGGTCCTGAGCAAGTTGGCTAAGCATCTGCACGAAATTTGATTCCGCATCACCAGCAAACGGTTTCTTTTTTTTGAGTGTCGAATCGACCTGTTTGTATTTCTCGTTGGCGATCAAGCGAACGGCATCGCGAGCACCATCGTGCTGTGCCCTCGTGACGGGATTCAATGACAAACAGGCGACCAAGATCAGCAGATAACGCATCAGCGAATTCCCATTCTGGAACGTGTGATTCAGTACACGACGACAGCTCCGCACTTGACGACAGCTGTGGGATTTTAGCCCGTAGTCAGCGGGGATGAATCGAGCAGACTAATAATCAGCGGCAGTAATTGTTTTTTTCTGCTGACAACTTCATTAAGTTCGTAGAGTTTGTCTTCCAATTGGGGGTAGTTGATATCTTCCCACCCCTCTGGTTCGCTGCTCATTAACAACAAGCTTCCATTGCTGGCGATGTCGGTCACAAGCAGCGCAGAGAATTCCAGGCGGCTCTCGCGTGCCAGATCTCGTAACGCTTTGGCTAGTTCGTCTTTGCGTTGCCAAAACAAATCAAATCCGATTTCTTCGATTTGTGAGATGGAGAACCGTCGACTCGATTCTTCAAACTCTTTGCAGTCCTCTCGGACGACTTGTTCAGGCGAGCAGGTGCGCAGCGCCGACCCAATCTGGAAAAACTCGCCAGCGTATTCATCGAGATCGCATTCGCAGTGTTGGCGAAGCCAGTCCATGACTTCGCGATCGACATCTGTCGTAGTGGGCGAACGTAAAAATAATGTGTCGCTGATCATTCCGGATGCCATGCACAGCGCGATGCCAGGGGAAGGAGCGATGTTGGCACGCTGGAACATTTTGGCGACCAAGGTGCAGGTCGATCCCACTGGTTCCATCGTAAATCGCATGGGACGCGCTGATTTCAGTGACCCGCCGAGGCGATGGTGATCCAGCACTTCAACGATGTTGGCTGTTTCTGCACCTTGCACGGCTTGACCGAGTTCATTGTGATCGACGAGCACAATTTCTCGTTGGGGTGGATGCACGAGATCACTCTTACTTAGCACCCCAATCAACTTTCCTGAATCAGTCACAGGGAAAATCGTTTGCGGTGACCGGTAGAGTTGTGTGCGTACCGATTCGACGGGTGTCTTAGCGGAAAGGGTGATGAAATCTGTATCGATCACCGATTCGATCCGCTGCGCCGCTTTGATTCGCATGGTGGTCGTTGCGGTATCGTAAGGGCTGTTGATCACAGTCACGTCGTTCGCTTTAGCGAGTTGCATCAAGCCACTGCTAAGCTGATACCCACCTGTCACAACGAGTGCCCTGACGCCGCATTCTAGTGCGGGCAGTTGGATCGTTGGGCGATCGCCACTAACGACCAGCAGACGCTCGGCGGGTGACTTGTTCATCCGCTCTGTGAAACCGCCTGCACTCATCGCCCCGACGGTCAATACAAAGTCATCAATTTGTTGCGGCTTGACGGCATGCTGGAAGGATCCACCGAGTACCGCCGCAACTTGATCTAGGGTGCTGCGAACTTCCCTGGCCTGCACGGGATCGACGCCACCGTGCAGCATCAGTTCCAGCAGATCCAAAAGCGTCACGATCCCGACAATTTGATCGTCATCACCCAACACGGGAATCGCGCGAATGCCATGTTCGTTCATTCGCTGGTAGACGTCGAAGAAAACATCGCTGCGGTGAGCGAAAACAGGTTCGCGAATGCAGACATCTTCGATTTCAGGACGGATGTCCATGATGATCTTGGGTGCCGCCACTGAAGCTTTTCGAAGGGCGAATTCGGTCCTTTGGTTGGGCGTGCCACAGCAAGCGGCCATCGCATCGGGACGAGTGGTCTGTTTCAGAAAGTCAGCATAGGCAACCGCGCTGCAGATTGCGTCTGTGTCGGGGTTGCGGTGACCGAATACGTAAAGTGTCATTCCTAGCCGACCTTCGATGAAGAACCAATCGTGTCTCGACAGCCATCATCCATTGAGCAAGGATTCAATGGCTTCCTGAATCGCTGTGGGTTCGCTCATGCGACCTTCGCCCGCCAATCGACAACTGAGCCAGCCCGATTCCGGACCGACGAAATGGCAGCCATCTTGACGCAATTGTTGGTGGTTTCGCTGCACCGACGGTTTGTCCCACATCGCCGCGCTCATTGCTGGTGCCAGTAGTACCGGGCAACTCGCTTGCAGGTACAGCGTGGACACTAAGTCATCGGCTAAGCCAGTAGCAAACTTCGCCATCAGATTCGCGGTCGTGGGGACAACAACCATCAAGTCTGCTTCAGCTGCGACTTCGATGTGGGCACCAAGTGGAAATGATGCGTCAAACAAATGCGAGACAACCGAACGACCAGAGAGAGCGGCCAACGTATCTGCGCCGATGAACTGATTCGCCGATGCCGTCATCGCGATCCGAACTCGATAGCCACATTGAACAAGTTGGCTGCACAAGATCGCTGATTTGTAAGCTGCAATGCCACCACCGACCGCCAGCAATACCGATTGGTGATCGTTACTCATCGGGATTGGCTTGAAGGTGATGGCTGATCGGTGACGTGGAACAATTCATTGCAGGCAAACTCACTGCGGGGCGGGCATCAACGTGCCCCGCAGGTAGGTATCGACTCACGTCCATGTGGATGGACGTGCCGATGAGTCGCTAGAAATCGATGACTGCAGGTCACAAGGACTGCAGGTCACAAGGACTGCATGTCAGGGACTACAGATCCGAAGCTTCCAATTCTGGTCCTTCGGCAGCGGCAATCGTGGCATCCAGATCGGGCACCTGTTCGACTTCGTTTTCCATGTTGAGGACGATCTTGTCCTGCATGATTTCCTGCAGCACGATCGACATTTTGTCATGGGTGTCAACATTCACCAGGGCGCGACTGCCTTGGTTCAACTGGACCAGACGTTTCTGAATCAAGGTGCTGAGCTTGAATCGGCCACCCACCTTGTTCACGATTTCTTCTTCTTTTAGCTCTTCGAGCATGGATGTTTTTCCTTCTGGTCTTTCAATATCTGGCAGATTTCGGCGACCGCTTCGTCAACGACGCCGTTGATGACTTCATGTTGGTAGTGAGGCAGGTACCGCATTTCACTGGCGGCCGTTTCGAGTCGAGCGAGAATCACCTCTTCGGTTTCTGTCTCGCGGGCTCGAAGGCGGTGTTCCAGTTCATCCATCCCACCCGGGTGGATGAAGATCGTGATTGGATCGAATTCCTGTTTCTCCAAGACGGCCAACGCGCCTTGCACATCGATCTCCAAAATAACCCACTTCCCCTGCTTTAGGCCAGAGGCAACCTGAGAACGGAGGGTCCCATACCAGCGACCGAGGCCGAAAACTTCTTTGTATTCCAAAAACTCGCCAGCCTGACGCTGCCGCTCAAATTCTTGATCCGTCAAGAAAAAGTAGTCTTTTCCCGCGGTTTCACCCGCCCGAGGGGCTCGGGTCGTTGCCGAAACGCTGAGCGTCAGGGGCAGGTCACAGTCGCGAAGAAGCTGTCGAAGAACCGTCGATTTTCCGGCCCCACTTGGTCCCGAGAGGATGACAAGGCGACCAAATTCGGTTCCTGGACCGAGGGATTCGTCAGACATTCGTCGCACCCTCGGTTTGAAATGGGATCGATTGCGGCACTCGTTCACTCCAGATTCTGGACAAGTTCTCGCATTCTTTCGATCGCGCATTTGATCTCAACGACTTCCGCTGAAATTTCTGCATCGGACGCTTTGCTGCCGATCGTGTTGGTTTCCCGGAACATTTCTTGGATGATGAAATCGAGCTTTCGTCCAGCTGGCTCGTTGGGGCCGCTGCCGATGACATCGTTGAACATCGTGAGATGACTCTGCAAGCGTGTGATCTCCTCGCTGATGTCAACTCGATCGGCATAGATCTGGACCTCGCGAAGTAGATCGACGGTTTGCACCTGCAGGTCATGTTCCTTCAGCACTCGCTCAATTTTCGACTGCAGCCGGTTGCGGTAAACATCGGTCGACCGCGGTGCCAATGCTTGGATGGTTTTCAAGCGATTTTCGACGCTGTCACTATCAGCCCGCAGCGAATCAACCATTCGCTCCCCTTCGATCGCCCTCATCTGATTCAGGTTGTCGATCGATTGCGTGACGGCAGCTTGTGCGAGTTGCCATAACTCGTCTTGGTCGATTTGGGCCTCGGCGCGACTGGCAATCACACCGGGAAGTTCGATCAGGTTGGTCAAATCGATGGTGGTCGCAGCCATTCCACTCGGAATGCTTTTGGTCAATTGTTGAACGTACGCGTTGACGACTTCAGCATCGATCCGCGGCAGGTCCTCACCCGGCGGTCTTCGCCAAGTCAGATTCAGCTGTACGCTGCCGCGATGGATAAGAGACCGAGCTAGGCTTTCGATTTTGGATTCGAGCGATGTCAGGGAATCGGCAATACGCAGCGAGCACTTGAAGCCTCGGTTATTGACCGTGCGAATTTCGATGTGGATCGTACCGAGGTCACTCTTGACGGTCGCATGACCTTGGCCGGTCATGCTGCGGACAACTCGAGTCATAAATGAGGATCGCTTTGGGGCGGCATCTTGTGCTAGACGAATCAGGGATCGGTGGACTCTGCGTCTGCCGATTCAGTTTCTGCTGGAGCCGTTTCGGCTGGCGTTGGGGTATCATCCGGTGCGGTTGTCTCAGTCGGGTCGCCGTTGCTTTCGCCTTCCGGGGATGTGCCCTCCGTTTCGGTTCCGCTCGTCGCGTCTGTTTCTGGTGTGGTCTCGCCTGTCGCTTCTGCGGCGGGAGTTTCAGCGGCGGGAGTTTCTGCGGCGGGAGTTTCAGCGGCGGGAGTTTCAGCGGCGGGAGTTTCAGAACCGGTGGTCAGGTCGGCTGCTGGTGTTGCCGTTTCGCCCGCAGGGTTCGAACCTAATCCCATCGCCTGCATCGCCGCATCAGAAGCAGATTCGTCTCCTCGCCCAGGCGTAATCTGAATGCCTCCATTGGGCTCCTCATCGCCGGGACCTGCCTGGATGTTAGTTTCAGTTTCGGTATCGGATGTCGATCCCGGACCCAAGACCCACATCGTGAAGGCACAGGTGAATCCCCAGGCCAACGCGACCGCAATCGTGATGGTTGTGAAGGTATCGGCGCCTTTGCTTCCGAACGCACTTTCGCCACCTGGACCACCAAGGGCTCCAGCCAAGCCGCCACCCTTGCCGCGTTGGACGAGGATTAAGAGGACCAGAAACAACGATAGGAAGCCCATCAACCAGCCTAGGACCGCGCCAGAAAATGATGCGAGCAGAGTAAAAGTCATCGGGAGTTCACCCTTTCAAAATGTCACTTGTGTCAATGTTTGGCGGACGAATTAGACCGCCTGAATGATTCCCAAGAAGTCGTCAACCTTCAAGCTTGCGCCACCGACCAGGGCACCGTCAATATTCGGCTGTCCCAGCAGTTCCTTGGCGTTTCCAGGTTTGACGCTTCCACCATATTGAATCCGGATTTGTGCCGCTACCTCTTCGGTAAACATATCTGCGAGTTGCTTCCGCAGAAATGCGTGGACTTCTTCAGCTTGCTCGGGAGTGGCGGTTTTGCCAGTCCCAATTGCCCAAACCGGTTCATATGCGACCACAATTCCGGCAGCCCGGATTTCGTCGAGTCCGTCCAGCGATCCACGAATCTGTGTTTCAACGACCTGTTCGGTGTTGCCAGCTTCGCGGTCTTGAAGTGTTTCTCCGACGCAAACGATGGGGACCAGGTTGCCAGCCAAGGCCGCATGTAGTTTTTTGCTGACGTCGGCGTCAGTTTCGCCCATCAGGGCGCGCCGTTCACTGTGACCCAAAATCACGAATCGGCAACCGACGTCGGTCAGCATGCCCGCATTCGTTTCTCCAGTGAAAGCGCCGTCTTCGGCGGCGTACATGTTCTGGGCCCCCAATTCG
>JAQWPZ010000144.1 GCA_029245125.1 Rubripirellula sp. | reverse complement strand
AGAACTTTGAAAAGAAACCGATCTGGCCCGCTCTTTCAAGCGGTCGATGATATTGCCGCGTTCTGATCCGTTCGCAAGCTCACGAATCAAAACGTGGCAACATCAACAAATCGAAAGTACAGAAAGAAAGTTACACCACCTTCCAAGCAACGATTCACGCGTTCGATCGCGAGTGGCCAATCCTCATTGAGCTCCGCTTCATCAGCTAGCGATAGCAACAAATCAGGGATTTCCAGGCTTTGTTGGTGGTACCTGTAACCAGCGACCGCAAGCAAAACACACAAGCCAATTGAAGAATACAACAATGTTGGCAAGTGGATTTCCCAGAGTACCCGCGCGGGATATCCCCGTGCTTGATTTGGCTCCCCCTGAGTTTCCACTGCGGTCATCCGCTCAAAGGAGGAAACAGCCTCGCAACCGCATGAAGAATCGATCTTCGTCATTTAACAAACCGTGATTCGTAAGTACCCAAAGCTTGGCGTTCTAGCCAAGCAACGCCTCAAGGGCGTTCTACACCGCATAAAAAAAACAACACACACATCGCGAAATTGAAAAGTGTGTTCCAGACCCTTGGTTCTTGCCGCATTCCTACGGTCCCTCGGGACCCACCAAGCAGACGTTCTTCTGTGGACGACCACCACATACTTCGGCTTCGAACACCGCTAAGTAGACAGCCAACACGCTGCTACCATTCTTAGTTGGCAAGCCCTAGAAAATCCAGTCGGGACAGGTAGTCCGATCAAAGTCCTGTGTTGTTTTGAAAACCCCGGACCCTGAAAAACATCCAAGGTTGACCGTTGATATCCCGATCACTTCAAACGTTTGCGTTCGTCTCTCTTTTGTGCAGCATCTCTTCCGCTACGCCATCGCTAGAATCGATCACGCTTCGAATAGATGACACCGACGGTGGTGGCTTCTTCAACAAGAAGAAAGGGTTCGCCTACGACGGCATGACATGGGCGGGGAACAAACCAGATCTAGCTGCTGAGCTGACAATCACGTACGACGTCGAGACAATGGAACTTCACTCGGGAGGATTCACCCTTTTCACGTCCGCCCATTCGGCCACGAAGGATTACACAAGCACGCTGAATGTGAATAAGAATGGCGGAAATTCGAACGACGGTACCCCGGTCGGACCGATGTACATTTCCGACGAAGAAAAGGACGGAATTCTCGCGCTCGATCTTTACGATTGCGATGGCGTTTGGGGAGGTGGGCTTGATTCGAATGCAGCAGCATTCTCCGGTGATGAGGTGTACGACAAATACAACACAACCGAAACATCAAGCGAGACGGGCACCATCGGAACGAAGGGCGATAACCGACGCTTTTTGTTCTATGTAAAGCTGAACCGGACCAAATGGCGGGACCTCGCCAACTGTAGCATTGCCGACGCGATCGATGCCGGATTAGTCAAGGAGGCGAAAATGCTGATTACATTTGATGGTAAGGTGGGTGAAGACAAAAAAAATCTCCCTATACGAATTACATCAAATCAGGTCGCATTGGAGTCGACACGAATGCGTCCGGTAAATTCGCCCTCTCGAATTATTCGAGAAACGGCACTGGCACCACAGGAATTGTCCCCGAACCCGCAAGTTTCATTGCGTGGAGTACGATGTCGGTGTTGGGCTGCACGATGATTCGCCGAAAGCGTCGTCGCAACCCTAAGATTTCCCAAACAAAACATTCCGACACTCCTGATGAGAACGTCTTGCGGTGAGCCTCGATGCACGCTTGATCGGTCACGAGGCCCGAGCATTTCCGTGTAAAAGAACGAGTATCCATGCAGGAGAATCAGAACCGTGATCCGACAGCGAGCATTCTGCAAGCCACCACGGTAACCATGTTCTTCTTTTTCTTCGTCGGTGGTCTGCTGTGGCTCCTGGCAGCAGATCGCAATCTATTCGACAAGCTCATGTGGGAAGATTCTGCCGGCGAATGGGCGACATTCTTCGCCTTCGCGATCGCCGGAATGACAGGCGTGTGCGTCCTCGTTGGGATGGTTGCGGGCAAGGTATCTCGCGAGAAAAAGCGGCGGCCCAGCATTAACTCCGTCGGACTCAGTCGACTGATAACACTGGCCCTACCAACCGCGTTTTGCATTCTTGCGGCGGGTGAAGAAATCTCTTGGGGGCAAAGGGTTCTCGGAATCATGCCGCCCGAAGTTTTCCAGACGATGAACAGTCAACAGGAATTGAATTTCCACAACATTTTGCAACAAAGGATCTCACCGCGTGTGATCATCGCGATGATCTGTTTCGGCTACGGTGTCGCCGCTCCTCTTTGGTCAGCCTTACACCACAGCACCACGAGAACATATGCACCGGCAGATTGGCTAGAAAAATTTGCCCCAGCCATTTGGTTGTCACCCTGGTTTGCGCTGACTGGCATTGTCTACTGGGTCAGCAACATCATGATGGCGTTCGAAGCGGCAGAGCTAATGCTCGGTTTGCTTTTTTTAGTCGATATTCTGAACAAGTCTTTCAATCTACGGCAAAGTTTTCAAATTCCACGCTGGTGGATTGCCGCGTTCCTGCCACTTGTGATGCTGGTAACCTCCCTTGCATTAGGCTTTGCAGCAAATCCGCTTCTTGAGCGTTTTGTGTTCAACAGCGACTCAGAATTGATTGCCAAAGCACAACAGGAACTGGAAAAGCTCGGCAGTGAGCTCGAAAGCTACGGGGCGATCAATCCCGGTCTTGCGAATTCAGATGAGCTGTCTGATTTCCGAATTTACATGGGTGTCCGCGAGGGACTGGTCACCATCAACGATCCAAATGAATTCATTTTCGAAACTTCATCCAGCATCAACGTGGATTTAGCTTCCCTGCGAAGCAAGTATTACCTCGACCCCTGGAACAACGCTTATTGGCTCCGGATGCAAGGATTCCAGCCCATCTTCCTCTATTCCTTTGGGCCCAACCGACGCTTAGACACCATTCCGAAGGATCGAGTCAGTGTGCCTAGGCCCGGCGAAACAGAAGGCGATGACATTGGGTTTTGGATTGATCCATTTCGCAACCATCGTCAGGCAACGCCCGAGTAAACGACGGTCGGACCATCTGACGACCATCGGCGCAGCTACCGCATGATGGTTATCACAATGCCGGCACATCCTGGGTGGAAATAGAGATTCGAGCAGACGGAGATCACAAACGGAATGATTGTGTGACGATTTGAGACGGCCTGAGCGGTCGTTGATTGCCACTCCGCGAAGGGTTAGGCTGCGGTTTACCTCACGGGAGGATCCACACACCACGCACCCTTTTCCGGAGCCGCCCACCGATGAGATCAACGATTACCTACTGGGTTCCGCTCTTCCTCATCGCCACTGCAAATCAATCGTTCGCGGACAATTGGGGATCATGGCGTGGACCGAACCGCAATGGAGTGTCGTTAGAGAAGGACATTCCACTGGAATGGTCGCAAGACAGACACGTGGCATGGCGTACTGAATTGCCTGGTCCCGCCGGGGCGACGCCGGTGGTGTGGGGCGACCAAGTTTTTCTCACATCGATTGATGGCGAAATTCTACTGCTGATGTGCTTTGGAACGAACGGCAAGGAGCAATGGCGGCGTGAAATTGGAAAAGGAAATCAAAAGGCTCGTGGCGACGAGGGTAACTCGGCCTCACCATCCCCAATCACCGATGGCATTCACGTCTGGAGCTTCATGGGCACCGGAGACTTGGCATGCTTCACCGTTGCCGGCGACGTTGTCTGGAAAACGAACCTGCAACAAAGGTACGGAAAATTCAATATTGCATTCGGGATGTCGGCAACGCCAGTCATGCATGAGAACCGTTTGTTCGTCCAACTAATCCATGGTGATGGCAAACCAAACACCCAAGAAGCCATTGTGGTTGCCCTGGACGCCACCACCGGTGACCACCTCTGGAAGGTAGACCGGGTCACCGGTGCCTCGAAAGAAAACGAGCATTCCTATGCGTCACCGATTCTCTACGATCATGATGGCATCACCCAGCTAATTACTCATGGAGCTGATTACACGATCGCCCATTCACTGCAGGACGGTAAAGAGATCTGGCGGCTCGGTGGCCTAAATCCACAAGGTAAAAGCTATCACCCAACTCTCCGATTCGTGGCTTCCCCCGCGGCGGCGAACGGTATCGTGGTCTGCCCAACGGCCAAGAACGGGCCTGTGTTTGCGGTCACGCCCAATAAGCAGGGAGATTTAACAGATAGCGATGCCATTTTTTGGACGAGAGACGATCATACACCCGATGTTCCTTCGCCGCTGATTCATGAAGACTTGGTTTACCTCTGTCGAGAGAACGGCATGCTGCTCGTCCTCGATCGAAAAACCGGCGAAGAGGTCTACATGCACCGCACTCACAGCCATCGACATCGCGCTTCACCTATCTACGCCGACGGCCATCTCTATCTCACCGCTCGAGATGGAAAGATCAGCGTTGTCAAATCAGGAAGAAATTTCGAAATTGTCGCGCAGAACGAAACCGGTGAATCGATGTCCGCCTCGCCTGTGATCTCTAATGGCACAATCTATCTGCGAACCTTCGAGGCGCTCTGGGCAATTCGCAAAGATTAGCTCGCCTCAACCTGAGTGCTTCTGCCGCACGGTCACCATGCCTCACGATTGCTGAACCCACGAATCTTGCTCGCGGCAAGAAGCATCATCTACGCTGCTCCACCTGCAAATAGCACGCGGAGAAATCTCTCTGTGACTAGCTGACGATGAGGACAGGCCTTGATTGAGGCAGACAGCTTGATCGCATAGGCAAAGGGACCACGTGAACAAGGGGAATCGGCTCAGCAGCGATTCGCAGACTCGCGATCCCCCTGCATCCCGAAGCAAGCCGCATCCCGAAGCAAACTGGTTCCAAAAACAAGCTGGTTCCAAAAACTGACCACTTACCAAAAAAATTTGGAAACGGCGTCCCCTTTGCCAACGGATTCTCGCATTGTTCTCCGAGGGTATGCGTCTCCGCCAACATGTTCGCGCCCATTTGGCTATCTGCGTCAACAAAATTTTCGACAAGGAATCGAATCATGAACCAAATTCTTCACCGCCTAGTCATGCTGGCGATCTTCTTCAGCCCTGGAATCCTGCTTGCGCAGTCACCCGGATCGGATCAGAACGGACCTGGGGCAGGCGGTCGTGGTCCGGGATTCGGTGGCAGAGGACAGGGGATAGGTGCCAGAGGACAGGGATTCGGTGCCAGAGGACAGGGATTCGGTGGTCGAGGGCAGGGGATAGGTGGCAGAGGACAAGGATTCGGTAGCCGAGGCAGGGGTGGCCCGCCCATGCGTTCTCATCGAGTGACCGAAAAGGGCACACTGACACCACTTTCTGCTACCGACTCACCGCCAACGGAAAGCGAAGTCACCATCAGCATTGATGGCGACGACCGTGTCATCGTTTCCAATGGAATCCCTAACCACAACACAGGTCGGTTTCCCAATCGAGGAAATCCGAATCGCATCACAGTCCAGCGTCACGTATATCGAGTCCCCGCAGATCCTCAAGTCGCGGATCAGACGACGCCAATCCAGGGAGAGTTCGGTGTAGCGGTCAACGGGGTTCCATTTGATCCAGGTGCAGCCGAATTTTATGACGGAGAACCTGGCTGGCAATACGAGCCTCTTTCTGGTGCGATCAACCTCGGTATCGACATGTCGCATGCCCATGTTCAACCGACGGGCAAGTACCACTATCACGGTTTACCAACCGGATTAATCGATTCGGTCAGAGTCAAAGCGGGATCCCACTCCCCACTGATCGGCTGGGCTGCCGATGGTTTTCCTATCTACGCAGTATTCGGATACAGTAATCCAAAGAATGCGACATCGGCCGTCCAAAAGCTGACGTCTAGCTACCGTTTGAAAAAAGGGGATCGCCCCGGCGGAGACGCTCCTGCTGGAAAGTATGACGGTACCTTTCTCCGCGACTACGAATATGTTGAAGGTGCCGGCGACTTGGATGAATGTAACGGTCGCTTCACAGTCACGCCCGATTTTCCAGACGGCACATACGCCTACTTCATGACCGAGCAATGGCCAGTCGTGCCCCGAAACTATCGTGGCACACCATCGGCTGATTTTCGCCACGGCCCAAGTGGAGGCAGGGGCCCAAGTGGTGATCGGGGCCCAAGCGGTGATCGGGGGCCGATGCCGCCGGGGGCCGATGGTCGCGACCAACGAACTCCCGATAGGTTGCCTCCCCGTGAGCAGAGTTCCCGTGAGCAGAGTTCCCGTGAATCGACCAATCGTGATGCTGCTAGGGCTGGCCAAATTATTCCAGCTCCGCTCGTCCAATCATTAAACCTCTCCACCGAGCAGCAAGCCAAGCTACGTGAGTTGCAAACCACCGTTGACCGAGAGCTCCGAGAAATTTTGACTCGCGAGCAACAAACCCAGTTGCGAGCCTCCTCATCGGAAACGCGGCCAAGCAGCAGAAGTAACAGCAGGAGCAGAGGCAGGAGCGGTCAGCCAGACAGCGGCCGTCCAAGCACGAATCGAAGCCGCAGTCGGTCCCTGCCGAACGAGTAATCGCCGCCTGGGATCGGCAATCCATTCAAGAACGCCCATCCAGTGGCGTTCTCGACAAGGTCAAAAACGAGATCGGTGACAAACCCAATCATCGGAAGCGAAAGGGGAAATGCCACATCCGGTGCGACATGTCATCCCCAACCTCGCCGATGCAATTGAATGACACCCCGCGTGGGCCATTGCTGGCCAACCGGAACTTGGTCCCGCCGAGTCTCTCTCGGGCAGATTCGCAATCAACATTCGACGTAGGGCCGAAGCTTGTATCTCCCCCTTGTCTTTTGTATCGCCCCCCTGTCTTTTGTATCGCCCCCTGTCCAACGACAAACTTGGTAGCGAGTGCGATAGCGTTCAAAAATCTCCCAGCTGCCCGAGCAGCTTCCCAACTGCGAACCAAATTCTGGAAACCTCGTTTCCGCTCGAAATCCCGAGATGATGGTGTCTTTCGCAGGGATCACGCGGCCGCGATTACGATTGCGGGTCACCGTTGCACCATGTGAATGGGGGATAAATCGATCGGACAAATCTCGTCAGAAACCAAAAACAGAGGCAAGTTAGGCGAGATATTTTGTCACAGTAACCGAGAATTTTGCTCCGCTAACGTTTCACACCCCATCCCAATGAACTTCTAACGCCGTAAACTACCCCTAACTAACTAACCGGCTTTCTCATAAACCCTGAATGACTCGTGGTTGCTTATCTGTCGGTTCGTAGCGGGCCAGAAAAAGGCAAGCAGTTCCTCTTGGATACCTCGCGTCCAATGCACATTGGACGGGGTTCAAGTTGCGAGATCATGCTTACAGACCCGGTTAGCTCTCGCTTTCATGCCGTCGTCTATTTCGAAGACGGAAACTGGCACCTGCGAGACACGAGCAGCCGGAATGGCACCCTGGTCAATGGACAAAAAACGGACCACGCTCGGCTTCTGGATAAAACGCTGATCTCGGTGGGCAGTACCGACATTCAATTGGTTGAATCACCAATGGACGGTTTCGATGATGGCCCCACCACGCAAACGATCATTCAAGATTTTGCGACCGAAAAATCGCTCCTCATTGAAAATGAGGACCCAATGGCCAGCGTCGCGAATGCGGGCTACCTCCTTGACCTATACACGCTCAGTCTGCACCTACTGAAATCAGATAATCCGGACGAAGTGATCGACACAGTGATCGATTTGCTGCGAGACCGAACCGGAGCAGATGTGGTGGGACTGTCGTTTGATTCGGGTGACGGTCGCCTCAAGCCACAGCGGGTCACACCGGCCGACAAAAGCGATACGGTCACTCTCGGAAAGGGACTCATCCGAAGGGTGGTTCGCGAGGGCGAAGCGATTTGGATCAACGATGCATCGCGGCCGGCCGATTTGAGCCGTGACGAACAATGGTCCGACACGATCTACGTCCCACTCGACAGTGGTAACAACAATCTAGGCGTCCTGCATCTATATCGCCAAGAAACCGGGTTCAATGACACACATTTCGAATTGGCGGTCGCCGCGGGCAGGCTTCTCGCGGTCGGTTTGACTCGAGCTTTTGAAAACGACAAGCTCCGCAGCGAAAAACGACGGATTGCCGACCGTAACGCGGAAACGGACGAATTGATCGGCACCAGCAAGATCATGGGCAAACTGAAAGCCAAGATCGAACGCGTTGGCCGCGCAAGTGGAAGCGTGTTGATTCGAGGGGAAAGTGGTACGGGAAAAGAACTCGTTGCGCGAGCCGTCCATCGAGCCAGCCCGCGAGTGCGGCGTCCCATGCTTACCGTCAATTGCGCCGCGATTCCTCGCGATCTAATGGAGAGCCAATTATTTGGTCACAAGAAAGGATCGTTTACCGGCGCAGACAGCGATCACATTGGATGGTTTCAACAATCTCACACTGGCACGCTATTCCTTGATGAGATCGGTGAGCTTACCCTCGAGGGCCAAGCCAAGCTATTGAGAATTCTGGAGGGGCATCCTTTCTTGCCTGTCGGTGCCACTGAGGAAGTGTTGGTCGACGTGCGAGTGATCGCGGCAACCAATCGCGACCTAGCTGAAATTGTTCGTGACAAAAAGTTTCGCGAGGACCTGTTTTATCGTCTAAGTGTGTTTGAGTTGTATGTTCCACCGCTTCGCGAGCGGGGCGAAGACATCGAGCTGCTAACTCGACACTTCCTGGATCATTTTCGCATCCAACATGGCCGCAGTGATCTATCCATCACGGAGCAGTCAATGAACCGTTTGCTCGACTACCCGTGGCCGGGCAACGTGCGTCAGCTGCGCAATGTCATCGACAGCGCAGTCGTGATGGCAGATGATCCGGCGATTGAGACCGAAGACCTGGGACTTCGGGATACCGGACTGAGCAGGATGGAGACGTTGCGAATCGACGAATGGGAAAAGCGTTTGATCCGCAAAGCATTGCAGCGAACGGGCGGTAATGTCCCCGAAGCGGCACAACTGCTGGGCATCAGCCGAGCGACGGCGTACCGAAAACTGAGCGAATACGACATTGAGCGCTAGGAAGAAAATGCGTGCAATTCTTTCCGCCCCCGGTTCACGTGGCGATGTCAATCCGATGGTCGCAATTGGTAAGCGACTTCGCGATCAAGGTCATGAAGTGATTATTTCGTTAGCCGAACCCTACGCAGAAATCGCTGCCGCGGAGGGTCTGCAGGTTGAACCGGTCATCAGCCAACAACAATTTGATGACGCCATCGGCACAGCCAGCGTCTGGAAGCCAGTTCGCGGCCCCATCGCTGTATTCCGATTGATCATTGCTAATTACTTGCCGCTGCACCAGCAGGTCATCCACCGCTATCACAAACCAGGCGAAACCGTCCTGGTCGCCCATCCGCTTGATTTGGCATCCAGGATTTTCCGCGATGCGAATCCCGGCACGCCGTTAGCAACGGTGTTACCGCAACCGGTCACTTTGAGAACTCTCCAAGATCCACCACGACTTTCGCCATGGTGGTTTGAATTGTCAAAGCCGCAGTGGGCAATGCGAATGACCTATTGGTTTGCCGATAACGCAGTGTTGGACCCGATCATTCGAGGGAAAGTCAATCGACAACGGCGTGAATATAATTTGCCGGCTGTGCGACGCATCATGGATCAATGGTGGTTGTCGCCGGACAGAGTATTGGGAATGTTTCCCGATTGGTACGCCCCGTCCACCAAGTCTTTTTGCTCCCAATTAGTTCACTGTGGTTTTCCACTTGATGACGTAAACGGCAATTCGTTCGATCCGCCTGTAGACCGCCCGATCGTATTCACCGCTGGCACGGCCCATCAGCATTGCCGCAAATTTTTTGAACAAGCGACTGCGGCTTGCCAAAAACTGCAACGGAGCGGCCTGTTGCTCTCCTCTCACCCTGAAAACTTCCCAGCGAATCTTCCCGAAACCGTGCGCGCTCTGCCCTATGTTTCGCTTGGCCAATTACTTCCCCACTGCAGCGCTATCGTGCACCACGGCGGGATCGGAACCACATCGCAAGCGATGGCTGCCGGTATCCCACAGGTGATTCGACCCTTCGCGTTTGACCAATTCGACAACGCAACCCGGGTGGAAAAGCTTGGCGTTGGACGCTGGTTAAAGCAGGATCATCAACTGGCCGATACCCTCGCGAACCTACTCGCAAATGATTCGTCACAGACGCTGCCCGATATTCAACGACGTCTTCAGTTGACCGATAGCCCCGCCATTGCGGCGGCGGAAATTGAAAAGCTTGGAGCGGCTGCATCCGAACATTCGTGATTCAAGACACACGAATTTCTGGTCACCACTTTTGCACCGCTTTCCTAGACGCAATCCCCCCCAGCCGTTCTGGTCGGGATACAATCGTTCAGCCTTTGTTTTTTCACCACCCAGGGTTTGCCATGCGTTTTCTGATTGCCCTTTGCTTTATCTGCCTTGCCTGCAGTTTCGCGTCTGCCAAGCGACCAAACGTTGTCTTGATCCTGGTCGACGACATGGGCTTGCATGACTTGTCGGTCGAAGGCAGCACGTTTTACCGCAGCCCGAACATCGACAACTTAGCGAGGACTGGCATGCGTTTCACGCAGGGCTATGCCACTTGTCGAGTGTGCAGTCCATCTCGGGCGAGCATTCAACTGGGGAAGTTCACAGCGCGACACGGGATTACACAATGGATCGGCGCCCGTTCGGGAATGGACTGGAAACGTGATGACCCTTTACTGCCCGCTGACTACGTTCACGCTCTCCCTAGCGAAGACATCACCTTGGCCGAGGCGTTACAACAGGCTGGCTACACGACGTTCTTCGCCGGCAAATGGCACTTGGGCGGGGAAGGTTCACTCCCAACTGACCACGGATTTGATTTCAATGTGGGTGGCCATCATCGGGGCAGCCCTCCCGGTGGTTTTTTCTCACCCTACAAAAATCCTCAAATGGAAAATGGATCACCAGGTGAATCCTTGACCTTGCGTCTGGGTGATGAAACGGCCGGGTTCATCAAACAACATCAAGACGAACCGTTCTTTGCGATGTTGTCGTTCTACAGCGTGCATGCTCCTGTCCAAACCACCAAAGAATTGTGGACAAAGTATCAGCAGGCAGCCCCGAAACTCCCCGACGGCACGTCTCGTTTCAAAATTGATCGCACATTGCCTGTTCGGCAAATACAGGACCACCCAGTGTACGCCGGGATGGTTGAGACGACCGATGCCGCTGTTGGGCAAGTACTCGATACCCTGGACGAATGTGGCCTAACCGAATCAACAATTGTAATTTTCACGAGTGACAATGGCGGAGTTTCTTCGGGTGATGCCTACGCAACCAGTAATCTGCCTCTGCGTGGTGGCAAAGGACGTCAGTGGGAGGGTGGAATCCGAGAACCCTATTACATCCGCTACCCGGTAACGACAAAACCAGGATCGACCTGTGATACGCCGGTCACAGGTGCTGATTTCTATCCAACTCTTCTCGAACTCTGCGACTTGCCTCTCAATCCAGCTCAACACATTGATGGCGTTTCGCTGGTTCCACTGCTCACGGGTGACGAGATTGATGCGCGGCCACTGTATTGGCACTACCCGCATTACGATAACCAGGGCGGTGAACCAAGTTCCTTATTTCGTGAGGGCGAGTGGAAGTTGATCCATTACTACGAAGACGGTCGCAACGAACTCTATCACTTGGATCAGGATCCGACCGAGCAGAGCGATCTAGCGCGAACCCACCCCGCAAGGACAAAGCGAATGGCTGAGCAACTGGACGAATGGTTGCAATCGGTAGGAGCCAAATTTCCAGAACCCGACCCCCGTTACGACCCTGAGCGGACCGAGGCCCGATTTCGACGCATTCAGACCGAACTCAAGCAGCGATTAGAAAAATCTCATGCTGCAATGCTTGATCCCAACTGGCAGCCCAATAAGGACTGGTGGGGCAGCATGCAGACAAACGACTAGCAGAGCCCCATTCGCACAACTCGACCTGGGCCTGCTAACCGATGCCCAGTCAGACTTTGTACTTTGCTCGCAAAAGCAAACAGACGTTTCAATCGTCACCAACAGACTCACAGGCAACCACACTCCGCCACATCCAGCCTAAAAGCGGATCCTCTGCAACGGTCATATCCCATCTTTAGAAGTGAATCTACCACTTCCCGAGATGAGTTATGAAGATCGACAACAACTGTGCCACCGACGACCTGTTCGCTGCCGAAGCGGAATCCCAAGAATGGTTCCCTGTTGAATTCCGGGTGATGGACCAAATCGATCAGACACTCGACCTGCTCGCCGAGGCAAATTCGCTCACCGCCGGTGATCATGAGATCGACCAAATCGATGTGACTGTGATTGTGCCGGTATTCAACGAAATCAACACGCTGCCAGGCGTATTGGAGCGTCTGGACGAGGTCATGCCACCCGCTACTGAAGTCATTGTGGTCGATGACGGCAGCACCGATGGAACCTCCGAATGGCTGGCCGAACTCCCCACACGGGCGAATCGACAAGTCATCCAACGCCGCTGCAATCATGGTAAAGGCTCCGCTGTTCGCCTGGGTGTACGACACTCCCAAGGGAAGGTCATTGCAATCCAAGATGCTGATCTCGAATACGACCCGGCTGATTTGTTGCGGGTGATTTGGCCAGTTCTTGAGGGCACCGCCGACGCAGTTTATGGATCGCGTTATCTTCACGGGCACCAAGATCCGTCTTGGCTGCACCGCATCGGAAATCAGCTCCTGACCTTCAGCAGCAATACGATGACCGGGCTACGCCTGACCGACATGGAAACGTGTCACAAAGCATTCGATGGCGACATGCTGCGAAGTATTCCGCTGGAACAACGGCGGTTTGGATTCGAGCCGGAAATCACGGCCAAGATCGCCGCTCGTCGGGCAAGAGTCATGGAAGTTGCAACGCAGTACCAAGGCCGTGGGTTTTCCGAAGGGAAAAAGATCGGTTGGCGAGACGGATTTGCGGCCCTGGCCTGCATTTGGAGGTATCGCCGGTAGACGCTGGCCGAGTATTCACCCGCAGCGGCCGATCATATCCTTGAATAAGGAACGGATTCGCCGCCTCTGGGCTGAGACATTCGAGCGTTCAGAAACGCTCGAGCGGTTTAGAGTGTTTCAACGTACGAGAACGTTGCAAGCTTACGTTTCTCGCTGCTGAAGCTTGCTTCGGCAAGCGATTTCCGTGGCCGTCGCTAGGAAAACCGATCAGTAGTGCCAACGATCAGTTACCGGGCAACTGCCGCTTGTGCATCGGCGTTTCACTGGGCGGAAGCTCGACGTCAAACTCTTCTTGGAATCGTCGACGTTCAATGGCGTCCGCATAAAACCGAAGCCACACATCAGTGTCTTCCATGCAACGCCACTCCAGGAACTTACCCGGCAGCTCGACCTTCTTTTCGCAGCACGGCAAAATGTCGCGATAGATGATCTTGTAGAGATCCCGATCCGAAAGGTGATCGGTGTAACGAAGAATCACCCGTGCTGAGTAAAGCTTTTCGACGGTCACAGGGAGCAACTTGGAGAGCTCCCGATCGTCTAGCAAATCGGGGGATGGCAATTCCAGAACAGGGCTGAACCAGCTAGCGATCGGCAAAGCAGGAGCCTTCTCCCAAGCCAACATCGACGCCAGATAATCGTTTTCGTCCCGTAAGGACATTCGACTCACCGAGGGATCGATCGATTCGTCGCGGTACGGTTCCAGCTCGTCTCGCAAGCGGGCGTTGGTCAACATGAGGTCGACTTCCTCGACACGTCGTTGACGGATATCGCTCCGGTCCATGTTCGCTCGCTCTTCAGGAAAGGATTTAGCAGTCAGGAATCAGCTCCTACGCGATTCCTCGCAAAGCCCGATAGTATCTGTCCCAGGAGGCTTCTCAACGCGGATCTGAGCGAAAACAGTTGATTCAACAGAAATTCCCTGACCTGACGTTCCCCTGATCGCTACGAGCGGAACCTTTTATCAGGTTTTGCTATCAATCGAGGCGGATTTGGTCAACTTCACTGCATCGTTTTCGAGCGGCCCCAGCAGGTGATTGCGAATACCAACGGCTAAGACGCGCACAACTCGGCGTACAAATCAGCATGCCCGGCAACCATATTTTCCACGGTAAACTGCGACTCGATCAGGTCTTTGCCGGCCGCCCCCAGGCAGGTCGCCAGCTCGGGATTTTCAAGCAACTGATTGCTGGCCCGAGCGAAATCGGCGGTCTCCCCAAGCTTGACCAACCGCCCCGTCTGCCCCTCAAACACAAGGTCTCGGTTTCCTGGAATATCACTGGCAACCACCGGCAATCCAGCCTGCATCGCCTCAATCAATGAGTTGCTTTGCCCCTCATAGGCGCTACCGATCCAAAATTGATCGGCATGGGGAAGTAAGTCATTCACATCATCACGTGCCCCAGCAAAGCGGACGCGTTCGGTCGTGGTGACGGCATCACGATGACGCAACAGTTCGCCCGATTGAGGTCCGTCTCCAATGATCACGAAGGTTGTATCCTCACGCAGGGTCCCCAGCAATTCAGCAGACCAGATCAGATCACGATAACGTTTCTGCGGCCAAAGACGTCCCACCGCCAAGATAAGTTTGCGGTTCGGATCGACTTTTAACCGTTCGAAAGCCTCTGCTCGACTCAATGAAGAAGCTGGACGAGGTTCAATTCCATTCGGGATGATGCGAAACAGTTCGGGGGCGATTCCGTGTTCAGTATAAAAATCACGAACGCCAGAGCTGTTGGTGGTAATCGCCTCGGTCCCCCGAGCGAGCCGCCGATCAATCCAGTGATGGCCTTCGGTCTTCCAAAGATCGACACAGCGTTCACTGGCCAAAACATGTGGAACTTTCGCCATCTTTGCGGCAACGCGGCCAAAGCAGTTCGCTGCAAATAACCACGTATGAACGAGCTGAGGCTGGAATTCGATCAATTGTTTTTTCAAATTCCAAAGTGCCATTGGATCAACTTTGAAACGTTTTCCAATCAATGTCACGGGGATGCCAGCGTCGCGCAGACGTCCACTGAGAGGGCCATCATGGGTCAGTAGAAAAACATGTGGCTCAAATCGATCTCGCGGCAAATGCTCCGCAAGCAAGCAGAGCTGCTTCTCAGCTCCACCGCGATCCATGGTGGGTATCACCAGTGCAACACGAATCGTCATGACGCCGCCTCAATCGATAGGTTTCGCCCCGATGGCCGATTCATTACACGCCTGACCAATTCATGGTAAGCCTGGACCGAGCCAGTTTGCGGCCGACTTCGCAGCAAGTGACGTCGCAGCTTGCTTGCTCCCACGCGGGCATTCGGTAAGTCGCCTAACACATCGCACAATTTCTTTCGCGCTATCTTAGATGTCGCTCCCGGCAGCCATTGGACCCACTGGCCCGGATCTTCCTCACCTGGCGTTCCCCGTTCGCTGGCGTTGCCCGTCAGAACGGTTCGTATCGATGGTTGGTCGACGGCCACGATTGGCAGCTGGGCACGGACAGCAGCGGGCAAAAAATAATCCAAGCCGTGTTCATCCGGCTGTAAAAAAATGTCGGCGGCCAAAAACAAATCCTCGTTGTCATTGAACGACCCTGGCATGGCAATGGACGCACGCACACCATCACCACGAATGCGTTGATAGATCGAATCGCGGTAGGGTCCGTCGCCTACGAACCACAATCTCAAGTTGGGATGCCGAGTGATCAAAAGTCGGGCTGCATCGACCAGCAGGTGAATGCCACCGCTACGAGTCATGCTCGAGGTGCACAGGACAATTGGTACATCCTCCTCCGCGAAAAGGTCACCATTGGCAGTCGCAAGCGATTGGCGAGCATTCACTTTCATTGCAGTCGTTGGCTGTGGGCCACCGGCAATTCCATCATCGATCCGAACCACTCGGTCTGCTTGATATCCAGCCGCCACCAAAGCTCGAGCACACTCTGGGCTCTTGGCAACAACCGCATCAGCCAGTTTCCCGACCGTCCCGCACCGCGCCGTTGAACGATTGCGATTCCACCATTCGGTATCCCGCTCCCAGCCCCATCCCGAACACCTCAGAATCGTCGCGCAGCCGATTGATCGAGCGGCCTCCACCGCCGCAGCTGCCTCTTCACGAATTCCATCCACGAACAGGACATCAAACCGACCCGCATTCTCGCGGAGCCAAGTCGTAAGATGCCGCATGTAGCGGCCCATTGACCATTCGCTTCGCGGGGCCGCCATCGGGCGGTGAACCGGGATTCCAGCCACCATCAAACGCTCGTTCCAAGTGGACGCATAACGAGGCGTAACGACCTCGATCTCGACACCATCGCGACGAAGTGCTGTCGTCAATTGATAACCGTAACTTGCGGAATCAATCGATCCATGCGGCCAAAAATGACGTGTGATCAACAAAACACGAGGACGATCACTCACAACTCAACTTCCGCCGCGGTTGCTTCGATTTCAGCCGGATCTAAAACCGCTAAGTAGGGCAGATTCCGGTACATATCCAAATAGTCCAAACCGTAGCCAACGACAAATTCATCCGGGATTTGAAATGCCACAAAATTCGGTCGTACCTGAACCAAATGCTCTCGCTTCTTATGCAACAAAACAGCCGTCTGCACGGACGCAGCACCAAACTCTTTCATCACCTCGCTGGTTCGCTCAAGCGTTTTACCAGTATCAAAAATATCGTCTACCAGCAGAACATCACGATCCGTCACATCAATCATCATCCCCGCGTCGACTTGGAGATCACATGAAGTGGTTTCCCCTCGATAGCTGGATGCACGGATCACTCCGACCCGCTGGGGCATCGACAACCGGCGAATCAAATCGGCGAATAGAACTAGCGAACCCGTCATGATCGCAATCACGGTCAAGGGTCGCCCTTCGTAGTGTTGATCAATCTCGTTCGCCAGCTGGCTGACACCCTGATTCAACTCCTCTTCGCTCAACAAAACCCTCATCTTTACTCCAGCAACGGGCAGGTTATTTACAAATCACAACGACCTGACTCTTCAGGCAATCTAGGAAACCTAGGGTCAGAATGCTTCTTATTTGAAATGAATCGAATGTCCGGATGGAATCGAACCGAAACAGATAACGGTAGGACTGGTCGTCAAAAAAGCGGAATCAACACCGCCAACTCGACGCCACCGAATCACCGGCCCCATCGTATCGCATTTCTCGGATGAACTCACAGCATGACCAACTCGCAACGATTGGCAATGGTCAGGGATTGTTTGGAATGTTGGTTGAAAGACCAAGATACCTATAAAGAGAACGACGAGTCTATCCTCCGAGAGACGATTCTAATCCGCAATGAGTTCTTTTGCGGGCGGCAGTTTCACCTCCGCCACCATCATGCGATCTGGTTCATCGAAGAGGATGAGCTAAAAATATATGGCCCAGACCGGGCACTCGCGGCAGTCTTCGACAGCCAACAAATTACCACCGCTGGAGAGTCGGAGCCACAGATCCTACGACTCCCGGCACCGGCTCAGGATACCGAAATCCGGCGAGCTGCCTAATCAATCTCACGCAGGCAGCCTCACACCGAGAGAATGCCGGCACGAATCCGATCAAATTCGGGCATCTGGCTGCCACTCTGCCTTCAGGTAGGCGTCTCTGACTCAATGCCGATGTTCTAGGCAATTGTTCGCACTCAATCACCGGTCAGACGCGAGCCGCCATCCCAACTGTAAAAATCGTGGCTTACGATTCCGGAAGCAATCGCGAATTCTAGTTCGCCGGAGTACCGGTCTTGCTCAGCGTCCAAAGATTTGCTGGTGTGGCCAAGGTTTTGCCTCGCTTCTGTACAGGTTTTCAGCGCAGTGATCCGGGAAAATCACGCCGGCTCACTGAATAGAGAACGCCATCGACCAAGCCTCTTGGGGGCTGCCAAAGTGCCCCAACGCCCAGTCACTCGGGACGCCCAGTCACTCGAGACGCCCAGTCACTCGGGACGCTGCTCAAACAACCGTCGCAGCACGCTGAACCACCTCGGAGAGAGCTGGAGCGGCCACTTCGGTCTAGCGGACGACGAACCTCGACGACAAATTTTGCCCTGCGAGTGCGGCCCCAGCTATAATTTGTCAAACCTCGCGCGTCGACTTCCTTCCTTGTTCTCCACGATCCATCTCGTTGCCAACCGCCATGCGCCCTCTGTTACTGCTCACACTATTCTTAGCGTCTTCAATCACAAGTCCGCTTCTCGCCCAACCTGGCGGCGACGATCCTTATCTCGCTCAAGGAAATCGAGCACTCGCGAAGCTAGAACAAACGGCTACCTGGCAGAGCCTATTTAATGGAAAGGATCTAGATGGTTGGTCGGGAGATACGGCCGGCTATGTTGCCCAAGACGGCATGCTGATCTGCAAAAAAGGCGGCAAGAATCTGGTCAGCGTTGCTCAATACAGCGACTTTGTTTTCCAGTTTGAATTCAAATTGGAAGAGAGCGGAAACAATGGGATTGGCATTCGTGTTCCCGATGGCGGTCACCCTGCCTCATCCAGCATGGAAATCCAGATTTTGGATCACCATGGCAGCCGTTACAACGGAATCGCTGACATGGGTGAAGGCCGTACTCGCAAGATGAGTTGGTTGAAGCCATGGCAATATCATGGATCGATCTACGGGATCACGGCAGCCCGCACCGGGTATCTCAATCCGCCGGGTGAATGGAACCGGGAAACCATCGTGGCAATCGAAGACCACATCATGGTCATTCTGAACGGTGCGGTCATCGTCGATGCATTTCTTGACGACACCACACCGGTCGACGGCACACCGCATCCAGGCATGAGGACGCCCACAGGACATCTCGTGCTGGCAGGTCACAGTGACCGGGTCGAGTTCCGCGATCTCCGCATCGCGGACTATTCACCATCACCAAGCACGCCTGATTCCAAAGTCGACAACGAGCCACCGAGTGGTTTCGCAGCGTTGTTTAACGGACAAGACCTCAGCGGTTGGAAGGGGTTAGCCCACAAGAATGCCAATCAACGCCGATCGCTCGCGGGAGATGCCCTCGAAGCGGCCCAGGCCAAAGCCGATCAAACGATGAGAAATCATTGGTCAATCGTCGAGGGCGTCCTCACTTATGATGGCACGGGGCAGAGCCTTTGCTCGATGAAAAATTACGGCGACTTTGAACTCTATCTCGATTGGAAAATCCCACCCGGAGCCGACTCGGGCATCTATTTGCGTGGAACGCCACAAGTTCAGATCTGGGACCCCTGGGATCCACGTGTCAAAAACGGTGTACCACCTTCCCCTGCCGAACAATGGGTGGCCGCCTACAAAAACGGGCGCAACCTTGGATCCGGCGGACTCTGGAACAACCGTCGGTCACGTAATAGCCCACTCGTCTTGGCTGACCGCAAACCAGGGCAATGGAATACATTTCTGATTCGAATGGTTGGCGACAAAGTCACAATCTGGCTGAACGACAAATTAATCGTCAACCACGTCAAACTCGAAAACTTCTGGGACAAGAGTGGCAAAACCCCTTTGGTGCGGGCAGATCAAATCGAACTCCAACACCACGGTAGCGAACTCTTCTTTAAAAACATTTACATCAGAGAACTGCCGTACTGAGAAACCACGGTGCTTCCCAATCACCAGCGTGCAGCCAATCCCTCACTAACGCGGCGGCCAGGTTCTCGCGCGATTATCTCGCGCGATTTGAAACCTGCGTTCTGATCGCTGCTGCTCAAACAACCGTCGACGGCGGACACCGCTTGCCGATGCGTTTACTCTAATTCCAGAATCACTTTTTTCACCTTTCCCTGAATTGGAAAAGGCGATTCGTAGTCTCCGACATTTCCGTTGGTGTCTTGCCCAATTTGCAAACCGTCCAAGGGTTGAGTCGACAGAGCTGACTGAAAATCTCCCTGTTTGACCTCTTGGCCATCGACGCAAATCGCAACTTTTCCCTGCCGCGAGAATGAAACGGTTAACGACACCTCACCGGTTGGTTTCGCCCCGCTTTCGATGACTTTACGTTCACCATTTTGAGTCTTGGCGAAACAAAGTTCACCATTTTGAATGTAGAGAGCCCACCCGTGAGTGACTCCGCCTTGCGCCACGACCACACCATCTCCCTCCACCTTCACGTTGGCGACCAATTCAAAGGAACGTTTTTGCACAAACGGTGCAACATCGCGAGCTAGATCATCACCCTGCCGAAGCACGAACCGGCGTTGTTTTCTGTTGACTTTATCAGCCTTTTGGTTCGACTTCGGATTGATCGGCAACACATTTGCACGGGTGGCGTAAGCCATCCATTTTTCCGCTAACTCTTCGGCCAGATCTGGCATCGCTTCGCTCAGATCGGTTTGTTCACTTCGGTCTTTGGAAATGTCATACAGCTCCCAGCGACCTTTCTCACCCTTGGCAACCAATTTGTAGTCTCCAACCCGAATAGCACGATTCCCCTCGTGCTCCCAATAAATGGCGTCACGCTCGAGCGGTTGTCCCAAGAACGCCGGAACCAAACTCTTACCCTCCATCGGCTTAATCGCCTGACCGTCATGGTACACCTTGGGATAGGTTGCTTCGGCAATATCAACGGCGGTCGCCATCAAATCAATGAGGTGCCCGGGCGTACTTTCGAGCTCTCCTTGCCGGGTGATCTTACTTGGCCAATGGGCAATCAGAGGTGTCGATACACCACCCTCGTGGACCCAGTGTTTGTACTCGCGAAAGGGTGTGTTCGAAACCGTCGCCCAACCGCGCCCGTAACCAATTGCCGTATCGGCGGGCCCCGCCATCGAACCTTTCCCAGTCCGCATCTTAAAGCCGTCTCGAGACTGCTTAGGCGTCATGTCAGGTTGCAAATAGTCATCCGCAAGCGATGCCAATTCAGGCTGCTCTGCGCGTGCCCGCCCCACTCCTCCCCGTCCGTAGTTCTCGGCGCATCCTCCATTGTCTTGAAAGAAGCAAATGAGTGTGTTTTCAAACTGTCCAGTGTTTTTCAATGCTTCAATTATGCGGCCGATTCCCTGGTCCATGCTGTCAACCATCGCCGCATAAACTTCCATATTTCGTTTATCCCATTCCCAATGCGTTGTCTCCTTCCAATCATCAGGAATCGCCCAGTTCACTGTGCTTGCTTTGTCTACTAAACCCAGCTGAACCATTTTTTTGTAACGGGCATTTCGAATCGCGTCATAGCCGCCATCATATTTTCCTTCGTATTTTTCAATATCCTTTGGTAGAGCATGCATCGGCCAATGAGCGGCCGTGAAGCTGACGTACAGAAAGAACGGCTGATCATCGGCCTGATTGTGATGTTCCGTGATGAACCGGGTGGCGTGATCGGCTATCGCGTCCGTGTAGTAGTACTCACCATTGGCCATTTGGCCGGGTGTGTATTCGGAGTCATCATAGGGTGAAATGTACTGGTTCCCGCGGGTCAGGGTGTTTGGATCGAAAAAGCTACCGGCACCATGAATCGTGCCATAAAAACGATCAAACCCTCGTTGCATCGGCCAATTGTTTTTGTCTTCCTCTTGTTGAGGCTTGATGACTTTCGTGACATGCCATTTACCCGACATGTAAGTCTTGTAACCCGCCGGTTTCAGTGCTTCAGCAATCGTGACGCAACTGCGATTCAAATCGCCGCGATAACCATCGTGCCCGCGATCATTCATCATGTGACCAACCCCCGCTTGATGGGGATACAATCCTGATAGGAGGCTGGCACGAGTTGGGCAACAGCGTGCAGTGTTATAGAACTGAGTAAAACGCACTCCGCCAGCTGCCAAGGAATCTAAATGGGGCGTTTCGATTTCGCTGCCGTAACAGCCAATATCAGAGAATCCCATATCGTCTGACATGATGTAGATGATGTTGGGTTTGTCGGCGGCGGGTGCCGCGACAACAGACAAAAATAGAAACGACAGACAGTAAGTAATTCGGTGTTGCATCAACATTGGCCTCAGGGGGAACAGGACGATCCTTAGGATACCATCTACCTACGCCGATCGGTAAACGAGTCATTCCTCGCGGCCAAACTCACTTTTTCCGGGAGCCCCCAGCTTGTCGCCGCTGGGGAGAACGCAGCTCGCTTCTGACGCCGTTTACGCAGCTTGCGGCAAAACCGAGGCCCCAACTTCACTGCAAGCGATAATGCCGCGGGTCGATCCTGGACGGCCAAACTTCGGCGTCTAGACCATCGGTTGCGCCGATTTTTCCGCCGCTTCACCGAATCTCGCCCCCCCTTTTTCAATTGCGTTGGCAGATTCTGCGGCGAGTCGAATTAAGCTCGAAAAGTGCGGTTGGCGGGCCCCGCTAGTTCAATCCGCCATTGCCCGCGTGAATTCCTGACGATCTTGCGAAGCCCCAAAACACCGCTGATCATCAACACTGATTGCTGCCACCTATCGCAACAGACCATTCCCCAGCCTGCGCCGACTGATGAATCGAATCCGCCTCGCCATTTCGACTCTGCTTTTGTCAACTAGCTGCGTCTGCGCGGTCGAAGGGACATTGACGGTCACCGTCACCGAGGAATCGAACGGACAAGAAACCATCACGCGGATGGAATTAGTGCGAGCATCCAAGCCCGATAAGGCGATGCCGGTTCGCAAGACGGTGCCTGCTGGCATCGGAGTTGTACTCGACCGCCGCGTGGAAGTTGCGTTACCCGCATCTGCGTATCAATTTCGGCTCATCCGTGGACCGGAATACCGAATCATTACCGGAAATTTCACGCTCGACAAAACGAGTCTGGATGAGCATGACGTTGCTCTCCCTCGCATGATCAATATGCTTGAGCACGGCTGGACCAGCGGGGACTGCTGCGTTCCGACCTCTCCATTCAGTCTGCCGCTTAGAATGGCATCCGAAGATTTGCACGTCGCCGCAGCGCTTGGTCACCAACAACCAAAACCGATCGCTGGCCGCAAAAGCGATGAACCACTCCAGGGCGAACCTCATTGGATTCGTGAAGATGTGAGCCACCTTGGTGGTTTAGCGGTCTACGGATCGAGCGAAGCATTAGAAGCGAATGAAGGATCATTGCCGGTTCAGATGCTGGTGCAAGCCGCCCGCGAAGATCAGCTGCGCGTCGCTGTCGAGAACCCATTTGCTTGGGCGTTGCCGGTGTGGCTGGCAAGTGGCCAAGTTGACGGCTATTTTCTACTTGGTGATTGGCTTCGGCTCGATCGCAAGGTGACCCGTCTTCCTGATTCACGCGGCATCGAGGGCTTGAGCCTCGGCGGCGGCACCGCCTTGGGACGCTGGGCAGAACGCATCTACTGGAATCTGCTCAACGCGGGACTACGGATTCCTCCAATGGCAGGCAGCGGAGACAACGCGGGAAAAAACCCAATCGGCTACAACCGCATGTATGTCGCGATGCCCAATCTTTCTGATGAGGACGATCCGTTGGCGGTCACCCGGGTAACCTCCCCCGAACAATGGTGGGACGCGGCCTGGAAAGGCCAAAGCTTGATCACCAACGGTCCCCTGATGCGTCCAAAATTGGCGGGAAAAATGCCGGGACATGTGTTCAATGCCAGCCGCGGTGAAGTCCTTCAACTGCAACCCGAACTAGCACTCTCGGTCCGCGACCCAGTCGAGTACCTGGAAGTCATCCTCAATGGCCAAGTATTTTATAGCGCAAGGTTGGACGAATTTGCTCGCGCGGGAGGCCGCATCCCACTGTTGGAGATCAAGGAGAGCAGCTGGGTCACCATTCGAGTCGTCACGCTGGTCGAGGATCATTTTCGTGCGGCATCGACGGCACCGTGGTACATCGATTTCGATTACCAACCACGCATCAAGCGAACGGCAGTCGAGTTCTTCCAACGATGGCTGAGTGATTACGAGCAAAAGCTGAAGCAAATGCCACCGCAACAGATGCAGGCACACGTGCCTTTTGTTCGATCCGCTCGGAATTTCTGGTCCGAGCGTCTCTCTCGCAGCGATCCCTAAGCCCCGACACCCGCGGGAGCCTACCTACCATTTTATATCCGAGCGACTTGCCAATCTCGCTGTCACCTGGTCATTACCGCCATTGATCTGCGAGAGCCGAGAGATGATGCGGGCGAGATCAATCTGCTGCGCTTCGTGGATCAAATGTGGCATCGCGCCTTGAACGATGGCAACCGAGACGGCACCGTCGTAAGCAGCACGAACCTGTGATTCCAATTGTTGTTTTTCGTGTTCGCTACCCACAATCAACATTAAGCGATGCAGCCCGCCCAGCGAGAGCAGTGGTGGTTTTGCCGCCATCACCGCCTGCTCCACCGTAAGCATCGGGCTCTCCGCTTGATAACGGCGTGCCGTTTCGAACACCCCTTTGATGCTCGCATGTGACTTAACATCCAGGAGGCTGGTTGAGGTAGACAACGCGGGACCATCATGTGGATCGCTCAATTCGGATTCTGGTTCATCAAGCAATCCGCTCAGCAGCGGCTCGGTACCAGCGGAAATGACGCGGATCATCGAAACCGCCTCTACCTCGAACCGCGATTGCATCATTGGCCGCACCAACCACTCGCTCTCGAAACGTGAGTGAACCTCCTTCATCAATGCTGCGAACCGCTGCTGCACTTCCGCAGGCAAGGACTGCCAGGGGTCCTGATCGACCGATTGCATCTTGTTCGTTTCGACAATTCCCATCGCAAGCGTTGTAGCGTATCGCTCCATTTTCCCCGAAATATTCGCTGTCATCTGACGCACAACTTGGACCTGAGGCGTCGACTGAGTGTCACACCATTGGTCAACACATTTCAGGCATTCAAGGACCGTGGTCACATCTGCTCTGCGGTCGCTGAGGCATACAGCCAATTCCCGACGAAGGCTGTTTGCACAACCTGTCCAAGCCTGCGCGTCATCACTCAAGTCCTCCGCCAACAATCCACTCCGCCGCAATACTCGCTGACTCAAACCAACGGCGTCGACCCGAGCCTGCGAAGGAAGTCCGAGCCAACTGAGCAACAGCTTTCTCACCAGCGGTGGGACATACATTTCACTGCGTGCCTGACGCTGATCAACCAAAGGTGTCGCGGCAAACGAGCGCACTGAACATCGAACCAACCCTTGCGTATTGTTCGATTGCAACTCTCTCGCTGATGCCATCAGTGAGTTGCCGCCTCCACTATCAGTCAACACATACTGTGAAATTGACTCCTCTACTGAACGCATCAAGCTTCCACGATGCGGCAAGGAAATGAAATACGCGTCTCGAAGCGGGCTCCGAGCCGCCGGAACACCCGACCAACCGACTCCGACATCACCGGGATATCCATTCGCAGCATTCAAGCAATGCCGAATCTCTTTCATTGCAGCTATTGCAGAATGAGACGCCAGCGGATGGCTGGCCCCGTTTTCCAGTGGCGGAGTCACTAGTAATGACCGTATTGGCGTCTCGGCCGATCCCGCTTCGTCCAATAAATGCCGCAACAGATGGACAACATCAATATACATTCCGCTGGCGGTGCCACCACACAAAGATCCAACGACATAAACAATCGGCGTTTGATCTTCTGAACCAACTGCGATCGATTTCACGCACTCCTGCAGCGTTTTGCGAACTTGTTCACTGTGATCAACCAAGGCCAAACGCCCAAGAGGACGCATCCCCGTTGTTGTTCCATTGCGGGGAACGTTATAGATCCAGCGGCGGGAAATGGATTTCAATCGACTGGTGTCAGAATCACGGTACTGCTGCGGAGTCTTCAATGGAATGTGCAAAAACTTGCACCGAGAATAGACTCCTTCGCCTTCAGGTATAAAAACCGACTGCATTGACTCCGCATCTGTGTCGATCAACACTCCCTGTACCGCAAGTGGAGTTTCTGTATGCGCTTCGCTAAAACGCTGTCCGATAATTTGCAGACAAGTTGCCCCAATACCACCAAGCGCAATTACCAGCACCTGTCGCTTGCCGGTAACTTGGGATTGCGGTGACTGCAACTGAGGAAGATCCTCAACCTTACCATCTACATCCTGAATCGATGAAGTTGTCACGTGGTCACGCGACGAGTCCAACGAAACACTGCCCGCTTGCACTAAGGCTTTCACAAACGCTTTGCAGTTTTCAAATCGTCGATCCGGATTCTTTTCGAGCGCTCTGGCGATCACCGGTCGATCGTGTGCCGGCAACGAGTCAAGATTTGGTGCGGCATGGACATGCTGAGTTGCCAACTGGGCAATCGTACTCCCATTGAAAGGACGCGTCCCCGTCAGCAATTCCTGATACATCACGCCAAGACTGTATTGATCGCTATTTCCTCCGGGTTGCCCATCAAAAAGCTCAGGAGGTGCGTAGGTGGGAGTAAGTCCGACCACGGCGCTGCACTCAACCTCGCCCAAATCTTTTACCAACCCAAAGTCAGCAACCTTCACATGGTCGCCAAACAACAGCAGGTTGCCTGGCTTGATGTCCAAATGCTGGAGCTGATGTTTCTCGTGTAGGTAGTCAAGCGCATCGGCAACATCATTCATGTGCGAAATCAGCACATCTCTTGCGATCCCGCACGAACCATTGGCACAAGCCTCTCGGAAAACTTGTTCCAAGGATCCGTCAGCCAATTCGGTAACGATCACCAACTGGTTTTCGATCGCTTCAAAGCGTTCCAACGTAAGCAGAAAGGGGTGTTGTACTCTGCGGATTCGCTCAAGGGATTTCAGTTCCCTCAAAGCACGCGTCTCCTCGTGCGAACCGAACACAAATTTAACAGCCTTCTTCAGCCCACCAGGCGCACTGGCCCGCCAAACTTCCCCATATCCACCTTGGCCAATCCGCGCTTCCAGCACGTAGCCAGGAATCGGTTCATAGCCTGGACATATCCGGGATGAATCAAGCTGTGTCATGTCATTCGCGTGGGTGAAAGTCTGGCTAAGCCTTGCTTAAAGCTGATTGAAATAGCTGCGGCAGGCCTGATCGAGATACTCTGGCCGGAGCGTGAGTGGAATTTTTCGATACCGACAGAAACTTGCCACTTGGGTCAACAAATCGCGTGGATGACAGCGTCGGAGCGGGCGGCCGTTCGCACGATAGAAACGCAAAAGATGTTCAGCTGCCTCGGGCGTCACCGTAAAACCGAGATGCTGAGAGACATCTGCCATCAGCGTCCGGTACTCATCCGGACTCGGATCTCCAACAAAAATCTTGTAGGGAACTCGGCGAAGAAACGCTTCATCAACTAACGAATCGGGTTCAAGATTTGTCGAAAACACAAGAAATTGCTCAAACGGAATCTGGATCTTCTTTCCTGTCGGTAACGTCAGAAAGTCACAACGATTCTCCAACGGTACGATCCACCGGTTCAGCAATTCAGCTGGCGAGATGCGTTGTCGGCCAAAATCATCGATCAACAAACATCCGCAATTACTTTTCATCTGCAGCGGCGCTTCGCAAATATTGGATCGAGGGTCGTGCCTGACCTCCAAGTTCTCCAACACCAGCTCGCCACCCACGATCACAGTCGGGCGTTGCACTCGCAACCAACGCCGGTCCCATTGCTGCGTCTTTAAAATCTGCCCGTCCGCCTCGGGAACCGACACTGGACGATGGAAAGCGTCATCCTTCAACTTGATCAAATTGCCGTCATCTAGGATCGCATGAGGAATCCAAATTTCTTGGCCAAGACACCCCGTCAGACACCTCGCGATCGATGTCTTACCATTCCCCGGTGCACCAAATAAAAAGAGTCCCGAGTTACTGTTGATCGCAGGCCCAAGTTGATCGAGAAGTTCTTCTCGGTATGAAATCGTTGATAGAGCGGCCATCAACTGCTCTCGGTCAATCGGGTCGAGGCCTGCTGCCTGTGCTTCGACACTGAGCGAGTAATCATTTAACGAGACTGGCGCAGGCCCAACGTAGCTACATCGTGTCATGTGCGATTGAGCGTGCCGCTGACCTTCTTCGGTCAACGAAAAATAATAATCGTTGAGCGCGGCAGGTCGCACATGAGTCACCAACTTTCTCGCTCTCATCGTATCGAGCATTGGCTCAATCATTCGAAATGGTAGTCCCAACCGTTCCGAGACGTGACGCCCACTGATGGTTCCAGTTGTGAGGATGACCTTCAGCACTAACGCTTCAACATAAGTCGTCGACAACCCGGCTTCATCGAAAGATTGTGGCTCAGCTGGCCAGAACGTGTCGTCCGACAACAAACTGCCCAAGCAACTGGATTCAAAACTTCGAATCTCTTCAGCTATCGTGGTCATCGCGGTTTCTAATCATACAAAGGATATCGACGCCCAATTTTTCCAGACAAACGCCGCCAAACTGTAGCTTCTATTTTGGCGTCCGAGTTTTCCGACAGAATGTCGCACGCATCAAGCATCCTGACCTAGGCTTGAATCGCACGAGCACCATCTACTGCCCCCCCCGTCAGAGACGGCTGGTTGTCCGGGTCACAAGGATCACGCGACCACCGCTTTCTTCCGCCCCTTCATCAGCCATTATCCGGCCGCCTTGATGTCGATTATCGAAAACGCCACATCCGACTCTTGCCAAATCAAGATCGCTGAAAAGCAGAACGCGTGGATTTTGTCCGGACCAACGCAGAATGGTGAACCGATTGTTGAGGTTCATGTCGACGAGCATCCATTTACGATCGGCCGTAACTCGGGCCTTTCGTTGAGATTGCAGTTCAGCACCGTTAGTGGACACCATGCCTCACTGTGGCTGAATCAACAAAAGTTAATGCTCAAAGACGAAAATAGCACCAATGGGACCTTTCTCAATGGCGAACGCCTCGAGAAAGAAGTTCCAGTCCAAATCGGTGAAGAAGATTTGATTCACTTTGCAGAAGCACCATTTCGCGTTCGCTGTGAATCAACTGGAAATTTGACGCCCAACTGCACAGTGGCGAAGAACGTTTGTGACAAAGCTTTGGCATTAGTTCAATTTGACCGATTGATGTCAGAAAAGCTCGTCAAACCGCACTTCCAACCGATCATTCAACTCGATCAAGGAACCACCGTCGGCTTTGAATTGCTCGGTCGGGGACGAGTTTTTGGTCTTGAATTAGTCGCTGCGATGTTCAAGGCGGCAGAACAGCTTAGTGTCGAAGTCGAATTGAGCGAGATGTTACGTTGGGAAGGCACTTTGGCTTCCGAGAATCTTGAATCCGAAAACAGCGATGTTAGCCCGACATTATTCGTGAACACGCATCCGCGGGAGATGGAGAATACGGCAGAGTTGATTCGTTCGATGGCCAAGCTGCGAGAGTTGGTGCCGGACACTCCACTTGTTCTTGAAATCCATGAATCAAGCATCACTAGTCCTGCCCAGATGCGATCGATTTCGTCTGACCTGAAGAATCTGGATATCGCATTGGCGTACGACGATTTTGGCGCGGGACAGGCTCGCCTGGCAGAACTAATGGAATCGTCTCCGGATTACGTAAAGTTCGATATTTCGTTGATCCGCGGAATCGATTCCTGCGACCGCCAGCGGCAACAAATGGTTGAAACCCTCGTCACCATGGTGCACGACCTCGAGATACGCACCTTGGCCGAGGGAGTCGAAACAGAAGCTGAAGCCGATACCTGTCGCGAGCTTGGCTTTGACCTCGGCCAGGGCTATTTCTACGGTCGCCCCTTTGCAAGGTAACGCCCATCAAGAGCAAACCACGAACCTGGTTTGGATCTGCTTAACCCTGGCACGGATGGCAAACTGTGACGGTTCTAACGGTTTGATTGGCAGAGGCTAATGGCAACGAAGATCGTGGTTCTGTTCGGCGACAACTACCCTTGCGCTTTAGCGACAACTAGAAGTTCCTATCGAGTACTGGATTTGCAGTAGCTGCCGAGTTGTGAAGTGAGCCGTAGGCGAACGAGCAACTCGGCAGCTACTGCGTGCGTTCGCCTGGGGGACGGGGAGCTAGGTGCTGGCCTGCTGTTTGGACTGCTTGGCTTGTGCCAGCCGGAAACTTTCGGCGTTCAGCTCCAGGATGACACTGTGGTGGACCAGACGATCGATGGCGGCCGCTGTGGTCATCGGATCTTTGAAAATCTGCTCCCACTTCGCGAACGGGAGATTGCTCGTCAGCATGATGCTGCTGCGCTCGTAGCGGTCGGCCAGCAGCGTAAACAGGACTTCCATCTCTTCACGGCTCTGCTGCACGTAGCCGATGTCGTCGATCATCAACGCGTCGAAACGACCAAGACTCTTCAGTAGACGACTTAGCTTCAGGTCGCGCTTGGCGATCAACAAGTCTTGAACCAGCAGGCTACAACTGCTGAAGTAGACGCGACGGCCCTGACGGATCAGCTCCTGAGAAATCGAACTCAATAAATGTGTCTTGCCGCTACCGGGCTTGCCGAACGCCAGCACGTTCTCGCAGCGATCGACGAAAGAGCCTTCAAGCAGGCTACGTACTTGGCGCGAGACCTTCGTCGGCAATCGCTTCAGATCGAAACTCTCCAGCGTCTTCTCCAGAGGAAGGCGGCTTCGGCGCAGCGCCCCCTCGATGCGATTCGACTGACGCGTCTGACACTCCAGCGACGCCAACTCCTGCAGGTACTGCTCGTAGCTGAGTGTCTGTTGTTCGGCCCGCCTGGCTACCGCTTCGTAGTTCTCCCGAAACTCCGGCAAACGCAGTTCGCGGAGTTGATTGGTCAACAGTTCGTTCGTGTCCTGGGTTTTCATGGTTGCCCTCCTTGGCATGAGTCTGAAAATCATCACAACTATCGATCACAGTTTCGTTGCAAGCCGAAGCCCGCTTCGAGTCGTCTACCGGAGAACTCTCCGTTATGGATTCATCGCACTGTTCGTCGGCGCACTGTTCGTCGGCGCACTGTTCGTCGATGCACTGTTCGTCGATGCACTGTTCGTCGATGCATGGCGTGTCGCTGTACCAACTGTCCGTCTCGTCCAGCAGGCTATCGAAACTCGACAAGTCTGCTGGCTCGACAGATACGTCGGTCGGATGCGGTAGCTGACTTGATTCGGACTGCACAATGCGTTGCACCGACGACGCACTAAGCAACGCTGGTTCTGCCAATAACTCACGCAATGCGGCATCCACTTGAGACTCGTTCTCGCGGGCGGCCAGGTGCAGAATAGCTAAGTATTCTTTGGCAGAACGCCGCTCGTCGTGCTGCTCACGTAGCGCGTCATAGGCCATTCGAAAGTTCGTCGTCGGGAACAGGCTGTCGCGGTAACGGTAGTTCTCAAACGCGCCGGGCTTACGTACCAGAAAATCGATGATGTGACGGTAGTTGACCGAGTGCTTGCTGCGGCCGCGCAGACGTGCAAAGCGATCAACGCATTTCTGCGCGTACCAGATCTCGATGTGATCCATGTACGTCCGTGCTTCGACTTGTTCTCCGATGAGTCGGCTGTGGACAGAGTAAGTGTTGCGGACAACTTGAATCAGGCTACCGGTACTCACACGAACACGATCGATACGAACGCTCTCCAAGCGGTTGGCCGGAAGGCTTCGCAACTGCGCCAAGTCTTCGCTCACGCGCTTGCCGCGCGACGTGTTGTGACTGTCTACAATCGACTGTAAGAATTCTTTGTAGCTTTCAAGGTTCGCAAAGTCACGACTGCCACGCAGCATCAAGGCTTGGTCGACCGCCGTCTTGAACACACGATGCGATGATTCGACGTCGCCGTTCTCGTTGGGGCTCCGCGCCTGCGTCTTCTCGATCGTCACCGCATAGTGCTTCATCAACGATTGGTATCGCTGTGTGAAGTCACGGCGATCGCACTGGTTGTTCACCGCCGCGCTGAGTCGATCTGTGCGATGCCGAAGTGGCACGCCTCCGAGTCGCTGCAGCGCGTTCTGAAGTCCTTCGCTCAGACTCTCAAAACTTTCGGTGTAGCAGAGTGTTACGGCTTCCCAGTTGGAGTACGTCAGCACAAAGTGATAGACCATGTGCGCATGGTGCTGGCCACCGATGGTGACATCCAGGGAGCTCATGTCGCTAAAGTCCGATGCGCTCAAGTCGCCTGGGTGATGGACTTGTGAAAAGAAAACTTCTTTGGCAGGCCCCTCGCTGCCACGCCACTGCTTGATCCGCCGCTGAAGGGTCCGCAAGTGGCTCTGGTCGTACTTGCCCGGATGCTCGCGACACAACCACTCCAGCAGCGTTTTCGCCTGTAGCCCCGGGCTCTGCCGCAAATGCTCCTCGACCGCCGGCCATATCGCCTCCAACGGGTCCTGCCGCGTGCGGTAGCTTCGCGGCGTTCGGGTTTCACTTGGCAGTCGTTCCATGTTTCGATACTTCCTTGCGGTACGCTCGCTCATCCCTGTTCTCAACGCCGATTGGGCTAACGTCTTACCTGACGACAGCAGGCGACGAAGTTTCTTAACTTGACGATCTTCAATCACGTAACTCTCCTTCTACAAGAGAGTTGCGATTCTCTACCAGCCACCTAAAACCGGTAATTCTAATTGTCGTCAGCAGCCCCAACCCAACCCGCAAACCAACCCCAGTCCACCACCGTCAACCTGCCCAAACCGGAACTTCTAATCGTCGCCAACCGGCAAATCTAGTTGTCGCTATACACGCTCTCTGCTTAAGGCGAGCCGCATTTCAAGGTCAACCAAACAACGCCGATCTCGCTTTTCGACTAGGGGCCCAACTCGCGGAAACAGGACTCTATGGCGAGGCTGAATGGGCTTTACAGCACTCCTTGGCCGTGCAGCCAAATCCAGCAACCGCGTCTGCACTGGCGATCGTCTTGCGACGGCGTGGGCAGAGTGCCGAAGCGGAACAAGTACTGACTGCTTATCGCTATCCAACGGCCGCTCCAGCGTCAGTCGACGCACCTAGGATCCCTCAATTCACCCAACTCTCACCAGAACAGTTCGCAACCATTTCTCCCTCGATGCTGACAAATCAAGCGGCACCACAAGGCGAGCCAGCACGGGTTGCAAATCTGCCGGCAGAAAAACAAACAACGCAAGAAGATAAGCCGGGAGTGATTCGAAACTTTTTCGGATCGTTTCGCAGTGTCTGGTAATTCAATCTGTTACCTCACCCCGTGTTTGCGACATCAATTGGGCTGATACCGCGCCGAGATATAAATCGATGAAACGCTACCTCTATTCTGCCGCATCCCGAATCTTGCTTGGCTCGCTCGCACTTCTCACGATCGAACTGGGCTCGGTCGCTGCCCAGGAACTGCTGCCACTTCCTCAATCTGATCAGGTCATTCAATCTGAAGCTGGCATGCCACCACGTGCTGTGTTTCAGCAAGCGGTTCCTCGCCAGCAAAACCCGAACGCCTTGACAGGCAATGCGATAACGATCGCCCCTCAAGGTGCACCCTGTGGATGCCAGACCGGTCAACGTTGTGTCGGCGGGTGCCAACCGTGCATGCATGCAGTTGACTGCTCCTGTGGTTGCGGAGCGGAATTGCGTTGGAAAGACATCAAACGAATGAACTTTGGTGGATACGGTCCCGGCGGGTACGCAGGCCCTGCCAGGTTAGCTCATTTGAGCGAGTACCGTTTACGCCCCGGTGATCAGATCAGCGTGATTTATTTGATCACACGACGCCAACCCGAGGGTGTCTATCGGTTGATGCCCGGCGATGAAGTCTTTATCGAATCATATGCTGATTCTGACTTAACGCGTGGCAGCCTCGAACGCGGCATTGCGATCCAGCCAGACGGGACGATCACCGTGCGATTACTGGGCCAGGTCTACGCGGCCGGGCTTTCGGTTTCGCAGCTTCGTGATGTCTTAGAAGATCAGTACAAAAAGCTTTATCAAGACGCCGCGATCGATGTCACGCCCGTCAAAACCAACACGTTGGCAGAAGACATTCGAAACGCGGTCGGTGGTCAGAGCGGCTTCAACCAGCAAGCACTTCAGACCACGGTGCAGCCTGATGGGAAGATTCGACTGCCGGGCATTGGCGAAGTCAGCGTGCAGGGATTCAGTCTGAACGAGCTAAAACGCGAGATCAATCTTCGTTACAACGAAATCGTTGTGGGGATTGAAACCGAACCTATCCTAGAGCAACAAGCACCGCACTTCGTCCACGTGTTAGGCCAAGTCGATCAGCCAAGCCGTATTCAGATGGAGGGTCCTACAACAGCTCTTTCCGCGATCGCCGCGGCCGGCGGACACCTGCCCGGCGGAAACATGCGTCAAGTTGTGGTATTCCGTCGTGCCGAGGACTGGCGATTGATATCAACAGTGCTTGACCTACAAGGTGCGGTCTATGGCAAACGCCCGACTCCAGCAGACGAAATCTGGCTACGGGACGGAGACGTGGTGATCGTCCCTGATCGACCGATTCTTCGGTTCAACAACTGGGCCGAACAAATCTTCACCAACGGGTTGTATCGAATCCTGCC
>JAQWPZ010000134.1 GCA_029245125.1 Rubripirellula sp. | reverse complement strand
CACGCGTTACTCTCCCTTACGCCGCTGTCCACTTCTTAGCAAGCTAATTAGTTTCTCGCTCGACTTGCATGCCTAATCCACGCCGCCAACGTTCATTCTGAGCCAGGATCAAACCCTTCAATTTTGTATCGATTCACCAGTCCGCACCCGAAGGCACTGACCGGGAAAAATCAAGTTAAAACCGATAGTCTGATTCTGCTCCGTGACGCTCGGTAAAACGTCACAGCGATTCGCCATTTGTTTTTTGTGCCACGTTCCTAAAAACGCGACCCAAACGACAACCTCGCCCTGCTGAACTCAACAGAAGTTTCATCACCAAATTGTCAAAGATCGGTTCGTCGAGCCGGTTGCCAAACCGTTCCATATGGGAACCGCTTGGCGACTCGATCGGGTGCGACAGTATCTGGGACACTGCCGCGGCCGTCAACCGGTTGAGTCGTCTAAAATCTTAAAAAACTTTAGTGACTCTCCCGTTTGCAAGCCGCTGTCCGACGCGTTTGTCGGCTGCGACTGCTGACGTGAGGCGGAAAGATATAGGCCCTACTCGCTGGTCGCAAGAGGCATTGGACCAATTTGTTTAGATTTTCTCCGCCAGCACCCTCAGAACGCCTGCCCCAACAGCAAAAAACCCGTTATTTGCGGTTCAAAACGCGTTTAAAATGGATGCCAAAAAAAACGATCACTCATGTGAATGAGCTCTCACTTTAGTTGCATCGCAGCGTCGAGCGCTGCATAAAGCTGCTGCCACAGCACAGCCAGCAGGTCGGCATTGATTCCCAACGCCTCAAAACTTTCGGATCGGGTGGAGCGAAGTTCGCTCCACCCAGCGCCGCCCAGCCACTCCGACTACACAGGTAGTCTGCAAGGCACACAGAGCAAACCGTCATTTCCGATGGCTTCGTCAGCGCGCATTCCGGTGAATGGTGCCAGCGGGCAGCCGCCTGCACCTCCTCCGGCATGCCCCAATGACGCAGAATCACTCCGCCCAGCTGAGCATGGTCCCAGCCAAACCGATCTCGCTCCACCTCATGCACGGGAGATAACTCGTCCACCTCCGAAAGCACTTCGCCAAAAACTTCTCTGGCAAACTGCTCACTGGCACGCAAACCAATGTCATGCAGCGTTCCAGCTGTGAATACGAGGCTTGGATCCTCCGCCCCGCAAATCCGGGAAATCATTGAGGCAACCGCTCCGACCGCGATCGAATGGTTCCACAACGTCGCTCGCTGATAGACGTCAATTCGCAGATTCGGAAGAAAGAAACCGCGAACCCCCGCCAGCACGGCAAGTTGCGACAACTCTCGGACCCCCATCACTTGCGACGCTTCTTCGAGAGTCAGATAGGGACTCGATTGGTTGTACAAAGGTGTGTTGCACCAGCGGAGCAACCGCTTGGCCACCACCCGATCCGATGCCAGCCAAGCAGCCAGCGCTCGGCTCGCCTGATCCTCCTGATCGCCCGCAGCAATCACCTGGCGAGCCCCTTCGGGAAGGCCAAATCGAATTGCGACCTGCTCCAAGTTCTGCTCGAGCTGTGAAGAAGTGATGAGTGCCACCAGAGAGATTTGCCGAAAAAATGAGCCAAAAAGGGGTAAAACTGGCCGCAATGACAACGACCCACCGACAAAACTCGATCGAAATCGGTCTTCAGACCGAGGCCAAGCTCCAGACTGCGAGCAGCACGAAGGCCCCGAAATAGGCCGCTGACTCGAAATCAATCGCGACTCTCTATTTGTAGGTCACCATCTATCCACCGAACTGCCCTCGCGGTCACCAAACAGCAGTGCTGCAAAGCTGACCTCGCCGCGATTCGGCTTATGACAGTTATGTTGCCGACCCCACCCGCACTTCCTGACAGCCTCCGCTTGCACCCTTTCCCCGGCGAACCTGCCAAGACTGGGCGCACCTGCCTACCGCCAGAGGGGATCTCGTCAAAAATAAAGCCGCTCATTTCTCAGCTGATCTTTCCTGGCTTCCAGCCGGCTACCCGGTCGATAAATCCCTAGACCGTCTGTCGTTAACGCCTGAGCAGGAATCAACGCTCAAGCACGATCCCCGACCTGCTTGAGGGCCAAGGATGAGCCAACCAACGGACACACCCGATAGCGGTGATGTTGATAGCAAGCTCGATTCACTGATTTCAAGAATTCAGTCGCTCAATGCGGGCGAAGCTGGAGAAGAACGGCCTAAACAGCAGCCTCGACCCGCTGCCAGCCCTGTCGAGACCGGCCCGACTGCGAACAGTCCAGCGGCACAGCCCCCCCCGACGAGTGGTTCACGCCCTTCATTGACAAGCCGGTCGCAACCCGCTGCAGGCCCACCCGCTCGCCAGCCTCAACCGGCGAGGCCACCAATCAATGCCGCCCCCCGCGCAGCGGTTGGTCGCGGCCCCGCCGCACCTGCAGCTCGCCCCGTCCGGCCGCCAGCAAAATATCCTGCACAGGGGCCTCCTCCCCCCACTCCAATCGCTGCACCAGCAGAGGCCCCAGCTCAACTACTTCCAGTAGCAGCAGGCTTTCAAGCCACCCGCGATGAACCGTGGCGCCCCGCCGAACCAGCCGACATGAAGTCCGCGGGAGTCAACGAGACAATTCTCGAAGCGATCATCTACCGCTACCTACTGAGCGTGGGCGAAGCAGAAGGTCGCGAGGTGGCCGACCAGGTAAAAATCCCGTTCCGGCTGGTGGAACCCCTGCTGACACGACTCAAAATGGAGCAGTACGTCGCCTACAAAAACGCCACGGCGACCAACGACTATGTTTATGTTTTGACCGAAACGGGCCGCCAGATCGCCAGAAATCATCTGCTGGACTGCACCTATTACGGCTCCTGCCCCGTGCCGCTGGATGACTACATCGCCAGTGTCAAAATCCAGACGATCGAAGGCCAATATCCGAAGAAACAAGATCTGCTCAAAGCCTTTCACGACCTGCTTATCAATCCCCGGATGCTTGAAAAACTGGGGCCGGCCGTCGCGAGCGGAAGAGGCATGTTCCTGTTCGGCTTTCCCGGGAATGGCAAAACATCTATCGCCGAGCGGGTGACCGGCGCCTTCGGCAAGTACGTCTGGATCCCCCGCGCAGTCGATATTGATGGAGACATCCTGCGGATCTTCGATCCGATGTGTCACAACCTCTGCATGCCTGAAGCGAGGAGCGGCTTACTGGACATCGGCGGACTCGACAAACGCTGGGTTCGAATCGCCCGCCCCACGATCGTCGCCGGCGGCGAATTGACCATGGACATGCTTGAGGTGCAGTGCAACAGCGAAAGCAATATCAGCGAGTCCCCACTGCAACTGAAAAGCAACTGCGGCACACTCGTGATCGACGACTTCGGGCGGCAAAAAATGCGGGTCGATGAACTCCTGAATCGCTGGATCGTGCCGTTGGAAAAACGTTACGACTTTTTGAACATGGCCAGCGGAAAGAAAATCCAAGTTCCCTTCAATCAGCTGGTCGTGTTCAGCACGAACCTGGAACCCCGGGATCTCGTCGACGATGCGTTTTTGCGGCGGATTCCCTACAAAATCGAAGCCGAAAATCCGCCTGAAGCAGACTTTCGAAAACTATTCGAAATCATGTGCAAGGTCACCAATGTGCCCCACAACCCCGAGGCGATTGATTACCTAATCACGACGCACTACAAGCCCGTTGATCGACCGATGCGAATGTGCCAACCTCGCGACCTGCTGCTGCAAGTCAAGAATTATTGCCTCTACAACGATCTGCCGGTCGAGCTCAAAAAAGAATACTTCGACTTTGCCTGCGAAAACTATTTCTCCGTGATGTAGCCTCGCCCGATCAGCCAGCACCAAAAGAGACAGCCAGCACCAAAAGGAATGGCTCGATATACCACTCCTTTGAATCACAACGATCCCGCGTGGCGGCGCAGCCACCAGCGTGAAGGCTCACGCACCGGCGGTCACTCGCCCGGCAGGGCGGCATCCCCGGGAATGACCGGATGCCCGGCATCGGCCGCATCACTGCAGCCAGCATCAGCGGGAACTCCGGCGACCTCTGGAGATTCAGGCTCCGCGGGCACAGCTGGATCCTCGGGGGCCCGCTTACGCAGCTTTCGCTGCAGCGAGCGGCGGTGAATTCCCAAACGACGAGCTGCCTCGCTGATGTTGCCACCGCAGTCAGAAAGCACTCGGTGAATATGCTCCCATTCATTTCTGGCAAGCGACGGTGCCGGGAAAGCAACGGCTCCGTTGGGAACGCTCGGTTCGTCACCCCGCATGAAGGCGGAGAGGATATCGTCGGCGTCAGCCGGCTTGCTTAGGAAATTGACCGCACCCGCGCGAACTGCGTCAATCGACGCGGGGATGCTCCCGAATCCCGACAACATGATGATCCGCGTGTTCGGCTTGATCTGCAACAATTTCCGCAGCAGCTCGAGGCCACTCTTACCCGGCATTCGGAGATCCAGGACGGCCAAGTCCGTCGGCCGGTCAGCAAAGACCGCGACCGCCTCCGCAAAATCACCAGCCGACTCCACGCGGAACCCTCGCTGTTGCATTGCCATCGAAAGTCGTTCGCGAAGCACGAAGGTGTCGTCGACTAACAGAATGCTGTGAGCACCCACTGTGGACGCATCATAAACGGGCGCAGAATCCATTGAACCAGTACACAAGTAGGAGATCGGAATGTTGCCAAGTACAAAACGTAGCGAAAGTATAGCAGACTCAAGTAGCCAACCTCTATTCCCCCGCAGCATCGCCATCAAGCGGTATCGACACGATCGCCGTCGTTCCTTCACCGGGGGTCGAGTGAAACTCTAATTGGCCACCCATCTGGGAGACGACATTGCGAGTCAAAAATAGCCCTAAACCAATTCCCCGCCCCGGCGGCTTCGTCGTAAAAAAAGGGTCGGAAGCCCGCTCCAAAACTTCGTCGGTCATTCCTTCCCCACTATCGAGGACCAAAAGCAGCAACTCCCCCCCCTCCAGACGTGACTCCAAACGAACGCGTCCTTTTTCGCCACTGGCGTCCAAGCCGTTGTGAATCAAATTGCGAACCGCCTGAGCCACCGCCTCCTGTGGCACCCAGAGCGAACGACTCTCGTCCGCCTCGGAGCCATCGGTCACATCCACTCGATGGGGATCCCGAATCCCTTCCAACGTGGCATCTATCAACTCGCCAACCGTCGTACGATCCCAACTGTTGGCCATCGAATCACCGGCCGCTGAACGCATCCGGCTGAGGATGGATCGGCACATTTCCAACTGGCCATCGATCAATCGCAAATCAGTATCGACCGAGGGTGGCTTGTCGCAATCCTCCAGATGGCGTGACAGCTCTCGAACGATCACATCAATGGTGGAAAGTGGCGTTGCCAACTCATGAGCGGCACCAGCCGCAAGTGTCGTCAACCCCTCCAAACGTTGACTCGCTGCCTGCGCCGCCTGAGTCGCCAACAACTGTCGCTCCCGCTGCTTTAACTCACCGGCCGTTCGCGTCACAAAGTAGGTCACCACCGATGAACAGGTCGCAAACGCGAGCATCAAGCCACCGGCCTGCAAACTCAACCCATCAGGCCGAAACAAATCGATGCCGGCAACGGGAATCGAGTCTTGCAATAAGAACGTGTAGCCCACAATCGCAGTCACCGTCAGACTCCAAGCCGCCCGCGGACGAATCATCACCCCACCCACGGCCAGGTTGACGAAGTAAAACAGACTGAAAGGATTGCCAACGCCACCACTGAAGTACAACATCGCAGTCAACGTCAGCAGGTCCAGCAACATCAGTCCGAACGCCACGTGCTGCTGAACAGGTGGCTCATCCGCTGGATGCTCTTGGGAGATTGGCCGACGCAGCTCAGCTGCCTTTGTTTCTTCGCTCGACGGCTTGAGCGTAGCAAGCCACACCGCATAGAACGCGTTCGTCACCGCCGTCAACGCAACAAGCCCAAGCAGTTGCGGATGTGGCAGCGAAACCCCAGTGAGCCAACCGGTCGCCAAGATGGTCAGCAGCTGGCCGACAACGGCGAACCAACGCAAACGCAACAACCAAGTCGACGAGCCCAGTGGGACTGAGGCGATCAGTGGCAGCGTCAGGGATTCACGACTGTTACGCACGACTCTCGATTCAATTCATTTCGCGGCGAGCGAGTTCGTCGCGGAGACTCGCGGCAAGCTCGTATTGCTCAAGCTCCACCGCTTCGGCTAACTGCTCCTTCAAAGTCCGACCGACCGAATACTCGCTGCGGAGCGACTCTCGCAACTCGATCAAACGCACAACAAGTTCGTCCGACTCGAAGTGCTCCTCCGCATCATGCTTATCAAAAAAGCCACGCATGATTTCGAGTCCCGAGTTGACCGCTTGGATCGCCGATTCTGGACCAGACTCATCCAGTTCGCCCAACGCCTCAGCCTGGGTCCGATGAAACAAAACGAACGGCCGGTATTGCTCGTGAACACTCGCCCATTCTTCGTCGGGGCTCATCAATTCACTCAAATCCATCAATCGCAGAGTGTGATCAGCATCCATCACGGCGCGGTGATAAAACTGCAGACGCAACCAGCAAATTCGGCGGTGATAAAACTGCATGAACTCGCGATCAACATCCGCACACTCGTCCTCGTCGAGTTCACGGTCGGGATCATCAAAGTGGACTTGCTGCAGATAATCCAAGACGGTTTCGCTCTGGCGATAACGATCACCGTCAGGCCGCCCCGTCGTCTCCAGTTGCAAAACCCCCATGTCGACGCGCATCTGAATCACATCACGCTCCCCATTCCCCTTCACCAAACGAACATTTAGCGTCGTGGGATCAAAGGCCCAATTCGTGAGGATGTCGTCGAGATTTTTAGAGCGTTTCATGGCCTGTCGAAAAGCGAGAAATTGTTTTCGCTTCACAATTATACCCGGAGAATTTTCAGTGAAATGTGTTGATCATCTTTTTCGAAGTACGTTCAAAGACGCATTCAGTTCCAAAAACCTGCAACGATACGAGAAAAAAGCGTTGGGAGCAAAGGCGGCTGCTTAACCATCCCGTTCAACAGCGATTCGGACACTTCCATGACTCCCCCAGCGGCTCAGAAATCATCCCTGGAAGGTTTCTGACGACGCCGTTTCTTCTCGGATTGCTCGCGTTTGTGGTCCAACCTGCGACGCTGACTCCCTTTGGTGGGACGCGTTTTCCTGCGGGCTTTCGGTGCTGACTGGCATTCCAACAGCATGCTGACCAATTTACCGCGAACATCCGCCAGGTTTCGGATCTGATCGCGGTACTGCTCACTATGTAAAACCAACTGCCCTTCGCGATTAATCCGGTTTCCATAACGCGTTGTGAACCGACGGCACCAAGCGGCATCCAACTGCGACGAACCTTCCGGTGACCAGCGGAGAGTGATTTTGGAATTTACCTTGTTCACATTCTGCCCCCCGGGGCCGCTACTTCGAGCAGTGGTCACCGAGATTTCCTTCTCGGGGATGGTCAGCCGTGAATTGACGTAAAGGTCAGGCATTGGTTTTAAGTTCTTCGCCCAGCGAGCTCAAAGCGATCTCGACAGTAGCTTGTAGGTAAGCGATCAGTAAACAAGACTGATCGGATCAGGCCGCAGTGACTGCATGCCAACAGCAGCCGAAACCAATCACCCCTACAGAATTGAATCCCTGTAGGGTGAATTGAATCCCTGTGCGGTAAATTGAATCCCTGTGCGGGGTAAACCCGATTGCTAGGATGGTGCTCGGTCAAGTGGTGGATACGTCTCGATTCCCGCGGCCGACCACCTCCAGATGTCACCCGCAACTGGCATCAGCCCTCCAGGGCAGGGTAGCCCTGCAGCAAATAATCGTATCGCAACCGCGTCGGCGGAACCCCTACAGGAAATGTAACCCTATGAGCCCTATGTTGTACCGCACCCTTGGCTTGATGGTCTGGATCTCCATTCATCTTGCTCCGGCATCCGGTCAAGAGCAATGGCCACGATTCTTAGGGGTCAACTTTGACGGCACGGTCGAGCCAGAGACGACGTTTGACTGGTCCCAGGAACCGACCTTGGCGTGGTCAGTTGAAACGGGCACTGGTTATGGCATCGGCGCGGTGGCGGAAGGCCGCTACCTACACTTTGACGCCGTCCCCACCGCGAACGGTCTCGGTGTTCAAGAGCGATTGCGAAGCTTTGACTTAGACAGCGGAACACTCCAGTGGGTTCACACCCAGCCAATCGCCTATCGGGATCTTTATGGCTACGAAGATGGGCCGCGGAGCAGCGCTTCGGTGAGTGGCAAGCAGATTTTCACCCTCGGCGTTTCTGGCAACCTTACCTGTCGCGACTTGACGACCGGAAATCAAACGTGGGTAGTCAACACGAGCCAACAGTACGGGGTGGTGCAAAATTTCTTTGGAGTC
>JAQWPZ010000159.1 GCA_029245125.1 Rubripirellula sp. | reverse complement strand
CTGGAGTCGCTGGCTGTGTCTCGAGCTTGATCTCAGGCGAAGGCCCGCCGACGCTGGGGTAGTCGAGAAACAAAGTGCCCGCGTGGGTCATCCGATCACCAGGCGATCCCAAATTGACACCGATCCGCTCGATTGGACTGGATGCTCCCCGGCCCCAGGCAGTCCATTGCTCGAATGTCTGCGGCATACTGATCAGCGCGGCGCCGGTTGGCAACGGGTAACTGCAAGTGCAACCCTCGTAGAAATAGGGCATGTTCAAGATACCGTTGGCAGGGATCACGCTATTCGTACAACCTGATCGGGGACCGGCAATATTTATAGTGCCGCTTTCAATCCGTTTGTCGTAGAAAGCAGGCGTCGCTGAACGCATCGTGATCAGGTGGCCATAATCAACGCCGCCGTCACAGCCATAACTTTTGACATAGCACCGCGGTTCAACAACACCAGTTAGCGGATTCTTCATTTGGCCTTTGTCAGCCTGCCGCAAAAACGGATAAGACTGCGGCTTCTCCCCCTTGGCCTGCAGTTCTTTAAAATGTGCTTCGACATATGGCGGACGATATTGATACGGCGGGCGAAAATCGGCATTCGGTGATGGAGGAAAGCGTTCTAATCGCGTTTCGGCTTCCTCACGCGACATCACACGACCTGTGTAAACGTCCATGAAATTTTTGTCGAGCAAGCGAAACCGCCCGGTCCCATCCCGATGAAAGTGATTGACGGTCCCCATCTGCTCCGCACTTCCTTGCCAATCCTTGTCTTGCGAAATCATGACGCCGCCAATGATGCTTGGTTGCGGAGCACGTTTGAAGTGCGGCAAGCTATCGTCGAACCACAAGAGTCCCAACGGGGCTCTAACGCGGGCATCGGGCGCGTTCCAGTCGTTCACATAATCGACGGCACCCGGCAGCGGGCCCGCCCGGTGTAGAAGTAGAAAGTCCCCGTGACGCTCGACCCGAGCTTCTGTATGCCCAGCCGTACGAAGCCACGCTTGAATTTCGTTGTCTCGCGACGACTCTATCGCGAGGCAGGCGACACCCCCATACGGCTTTAGCTTCTCATACAACGTCAGCACATAGTCAACATTTGGATTAAGGCCAGTTGCAGTGTTGAGGCCAGTTGCCCCCCAGTCTTCCGCGATGATCAAATCGGCCAGATAACGGGGAAACGCGACATCCTCAAGCTCGCCCACCACGATTGATAGCTGGCCAGCCGAGGCGGAAGGAACAAGGATCCGACGCCGAATTGCATCAGCATCGGATTCAGCGGGGACCAAAGCGATGACATGAAAATTCGTCGCCGACGCCAGTTGTTCTGCCACTCGACCATCACGGGTGCCGAGCACAATCGCATGGCCGTCTCGAGCGGGGATGAGTGTGGTCAGCCGGGCAATCGTTGACGCCAGTGCCGCATCGGCAACCGGCTTGGGGGCAGGCTGTGCCGCGTGCGAGACCGGTGAAACCTCGGTATCCCCAAAACAAAGAATCGTTCCTTCGCGAGTCGTGACGAACAGCCGGTCGCGCGCCGCAACAACACTGTGTATGTCACCGTCGACCCCCTCCACTCCATCGGCATATTTCAATCGCTTGCCGCCGAGCATCACCGTTGTTCGCGCCCCGGTGACTCCTTTGCCGGTGCGCAACCCACCTTCATGTTGATCACGATTGACGACACTATCGAAATCAATCTTGCCGCGGCGAATATCACGAGCAAGTTCCGGATCCATCCGCATGAACCAGCCGCCAGGAACGGTGCCTTCAGAAGGGAGTTTGAAATCGAGCAATTCGCCGCTGCGGCGATCGAAAGTCGCTGGTCTCGCGGCACCACAGGGGACAAGCAGATCGTTTCCATTCACCAACAAGTAACCTTGCGGAGAAAGTCCGCCCAACGCTTCGGCACCTGCATGTGGCTGCTGACCATACAAGGCACCACAACGATCGTTGACCCATTCGACTTGGCCCGTCTGGGCGTCGAGCGCGTAGACAAAGACGCCCTCCAACGGCCAGACTCCAGCCGCGAAATAGACGGTCTCGTCAGCCAGCACCGGTCCTCCGCGGATCGGCCAAACAGAAATCAACCGACCATTTCCGAGGATTTTCCGAGGTGAGGGAACGGCGCGAAACTTCCATTTCAGCACACCGTCGGACGCATTCAAGCAATAAAGATGCCCGTCATCCGATCCAAAGTAAAGTTTGTCACGCCACGCAACCGGTGCCAGACGCACGGGACCAGCTGTATAGAAACGCCACTTCTCTTCCCCAGTGTCAATCGCATAGGCGACAACCGCATCGATGTGCGGCACCGCCACGTACATCGTGTCACCCAAAACAATCGGCTCGTAACCCTGATCGAATTGCAGCCGGGACTTTCGAAAAGCGGGGGCAACCGGCGGAAGTTGCCGCTTCCATTGCAGAAACAGCGGAGCAGGAATTTTCTCGGCTGATATATTTGTACGGCCGGCGTCATGCCGCCAAGTCGGCCAATCCTCGGCCACTGTGATCCTCGCGAGCGACAATAGCCCAAGTAGTGCAACAACGGAACGCGTGACATCGATCATGAAGATGCGTCTCCTCTAGAAGCTTAATTCAACGACCGCGACCGGAACGCAATCACCACGATCCGACAGAGCCTGCTCGCATACCAACATCCTACAGTCGGGGACGATCACGCGCAGCTTCTGCTCCAGCCTCATCGCTGCTTTATTTTGGCAATCTTCGTGCCTCTCGGTGCAGGACCGGACTCGTCCCTCAAGGTTCCACAGAGAATTCAAGCATCATGTAGCCGCTTTCGCCAGAATGTGGGCTGACAATCAACAGCCCCACGTGCTCGCGAAAGCGGCGACGACTGAGACGTCAACGATCCAATCCACATCACTTAGTTGTTCAGGAACGGCTTGCTCTGGACAATCAGACGGATGAGGTCGCGGAGGCCGCCTTCGTTGCTGCTGAGTTCAGCGAGAATCTCATCGACACTGGGTCGGTCACCGATTTCCAGTTCGCGGCCGATGGCGTAGGTCATCAGTTTCTCGGTGAGACTGCGGGTAAATGTCTGATGTCGCTGAATCAGCAATGTGCGAAGCTGGCGTATGTCATCGAAGGCTTCGCCGTTGGGCAGGTTACCAGACGCATCAACAGGCAGATTCTTTCCGTGCTCGGTCCGCCAAGCACCAATGGCGTCGAAGTTCTCCAGGGCGAATCCCAGCGGGTCGATCTTACGATGGCACTCGGCGCAGGCAGCGATGCTGCGATGCTTTGCCAGCTCTTCGCGGACGGTCAGGGCACCGCGGATGTCCGGCTCGATCTCGGGGACAGCAACTCGAACGGCTTTACCAACATCGAAGAATACATCAACGGCCTGATCCCAAACGATTGAAGGCCTACGATAACAAGAGCGTCCTGATCAAACGTCTTGGCACCGCGAATAGCGACACCGACACCGACACCGACTTGATCGTTTGCATCGTCACCCGCCAAAAAACTGATCAGCAGCAAGGACGATTCGCGACGCTTTTCGCAACGGACATCTGCACCCAACACAGTTACTATTTCGACAGCGACACAATGATGCCGCACACGGACCAAATGTTGGCCCACCCAGCCGAAAACAATCAAAGAAGCAAATACCGCAACGATGAACACTTTTAGGCGGATGCTTAATGGCGACCGCTTGGCCTTCACGCGGACGCTACCCAACGTCTCGGTCATGGATGATTCTTCAGGCGAATTTCGGGTACTGCAAAACAGACTCGATTGGCATCAGTAATCGCCAGCTCGAATTGCGTGTTTTTAATCCGCCGACACAATCCGTAAGCAGGCAAGTCCACAAAGCCAAAAGCTTCGGAACAACCAAATGCCTCTCCTCTTGCCAAGTGCAACTTACACCCACCAGATCCTGACTCAATGAGTTTGGATCCGCAGCATTCAGGTCACTCACCTCGCAATTCAGTTCATCGCATGCTCTAAGAGTTTTTCAACGGAGGGCCTCCAAGAGGCATGAATCGCCGCAGCAACCCCATCCCTGAAAGCAGCAACCCCCAACTCTGAAAGCTGGTATTCCAATACTGAAAGCTGGTATTCCAATACTGAAAGCTGGTATTCCAATACTGAAAGCTGGGACATTTGATGCCGACGCTGGAAGTTCGGTCCCCGAAAATCAAGAATATCGCTGGGCATTGGTTGCTCAGAAATCGCATTGACGGTGTGGCGATCTACAAAGAATGCCGTGGCAAGACTGTGCGACCAGAGGAACCTCGATGAAATATTTCAGAAACATCCTTGCTTTGGTTCTGGCGATTGGTGGTCTGCCTGCCTTGACTCTGAGTGGTCAAGAAACATCACCACCCCAGAGAGACATATCACATATCCTGGCGATAATGGAAACTTGGTTCGGAGAAGGCCAAGTTCCCGAAATCGCAAAGGTGGATCACGATACCGTCTATGGTATGTATTCCGGTCTGGCCCTACTCATGGACGTTTACTATCCCCAGACACCAAATGGTTACGGCATCGTCCAAGTTTCGGGCAGTGGATTCACGCGACAACTGCGGTATGACGCTCGCCAATTAAAACACAGTCCTCACGTTCCGAACGAAGCACAAGCCCTGCTGTCAGCAGGCTACACGATCTTTGCGCTCAATCACCGCGCGGCGCCACGATTTCGTTATCCCGATCAAGTCGCAGATGTGCAGCGAGCAGTCCGATTCATCCGCCACCATGCCGATCGTTACGGGATCGATGAAAAAATGATTGGGGCGATTGGTGGATCATCCGGGGGCTACCTCGTCAGCATGCTTGGTGTTCTGGATGGTGACGAAAACCGAATGGATGAAGACCCCATCAACCTGGAGAGTGGCAAAGTTCAGTGTGTCATTGCTGCTGAAGCGCCCAGTGATTTCTTAGAATGGGATGGCGAAGGTCATTTCCTGGGTGTTCGATATAAAGAACGAACTCAGCCCAATACGATTGAAAATAAATTAGCGGTAGAAGCTTCGCCGGTAACTCATGTTTCTCCCGACGACGCTCCGATTCTGTTGGTCCATGGTGATGCAGATGAAGACGTCCCTTTCCGCCTTTCCGAACTTTTCTTCAAACGGCTTACTGATGCTTCGGTAAGTAGTCGCTTCATTCGCGTCCCCGGCGGACAACATGCGTTTCAATTCTTTGACAAGCGACCAAAAGACTTGGATGACACCTATGTCAAATGGTTCAATCAACACTTGCGAGGAATCGCCGAGGACAGTCATCAGGACTGAGTTGCACGTCAACCAATTCGCTTGAACTACCAGCGATGTATGACTACCAGAGCAGAACGACAGCTCTGGCTGGCCTCTTCCATCCATTCGGAGATGATTCGCATCAACGCGATCCTCATGAATGCGAAAAAAACGCTCGCGATCCCGTCCGGGTATTTACCGCGTCACCCGAGGGATTTCCGCAATCCCAGCGCGCGAAAAAACGAACTAAACACCGGCTAAAAATAGCACGGCAACGTGTTTCTCGACTTTCAAGTCCCACACCCAGTGATCGTTAGCGGTTCCTGATGGCAAGGTCGCCTACGCGTGGCGCTCCGCAAGGCTCCGCCAAGATGTCCGAACCCGCCCCAATTCGATCACCCTGCGAATCGAATGAAACTTGTGAACAAGAGCCCGAATCACACGGAAACAACCTCTAATCGCCCTTAAGGGGAACGATTTTGCCGAAACGATTCCGGGACTCGCAAGCATCCACCATCTCGACAGTTTCCAAACGGAGGAATCAAATTGACTCACACGCTTGGACAGCACTTTTTTGCGGTAGCAAATGAAACCAAAGAGTGAGTTGGATCGTTCGACGGGGGCGTAAAGCGATCCATGCAGGGAAGCGCTGACGCGTCATTTTCAGATAAACGCATCGGAAAAACACAGGCTCGAATCTGATGAAAATGCAATTAGAATCTCCGCCTTCATCGGGGGCGTATATTTTCTGCCCCGCCACGTTATGTCCTTCCATTCAGCCAGCCGTAGAAAGCCTTCCTCCATGAGTTCCCGCTCCATTATTGGCTTCAAGAAACGACTTCGATCGCGAACAAAAAAACGAGACTTGCGTTTACGAGCACGTCGGAGGCTCGAGCAACTAGAGCATCGCCTCCTGTTGACCGCCTGCCCTAGTGGCTTGGAGCCCGTCGCCGGTGACTACAACCTCTCGGAAGCAGCGCTTCCGATCGATATCAGTACGCCAATATGCTTCGTGGGTTCCGTCAATATTGATATCGACCAGCCAATCACGATCAGTGCGGAGGTCATTAGCACAACGGGATCGGTCAGTCTCACCAGTACCCAGTCACTGACGATCAATCAGGCCATCACCAGTGATGCAGATGGAATTACGTTGGACGCCAACGAGGAGATCATCGTCGGTGCCGCGTTGCAGGCAGCCGGTGAGATCGAGATCAAAACATCCAAGCCATTGTATGATCCCACCGCTACCGATCAGTCGATCACCCTCAACGCGGCAATCGTCAGCACGATGGGATCGATCGAAATCAACAGCTACCAATCGCTAACGATTAACGGGGCCATCACCAGTGGTGCGGAAGGAATCACCCTCGATGCTGATGAGGACATCATCGTCGGTGGGGCGCTGCAGGCGGCCAAAGAGATTGCAATCACCTCCGAGCAAGCAACCGGTGATTCCACTAGCACCACTGATAGCAGCCAAACGATCACGATTAGTGCGGAACTCAACAGCACGACTGGATCGATTGACATCAGCAGTGAGCAGTCGCTGACGATCAATAACGCCATCACCAGTGAAGAAAACACGATTACGCTTGATGCCGACGACGAAATCACCATTGGTGCAACGTTGCAGGCAGCCGATGAAATTGAGATCACCTCGGAAAAGGCAATTGGACTTACCGCCGATATTGTCAGCAGCGAGGGAGGAATCACGCTCGATGCTGACGACGAGATCACCATTGGTGCGACGTTGCAGGCAGCCGATGGGATTGAGATCACCTCTCACAAGTCAATCGATGTTACCGCCGACATCCTAAGTAGTGGAGGCGAAATTACGCTGGAGGCGGTTCACAAAAGGCTGAACTTTGGAATCAGCGCGCTCGACCAAATCCAAGACTTGTTGACGCTCGGTTCCGGACAACTGGAAGTGACAATTGGCAGCGAAGCGGAAGAAGTACTGATCAGTGGCGCGGAAGGTGTCTCGATCACAGCGGAAGCCGGCATCAACGACAAGTACAACATTGGAGCCAACACGTACTTCAAAAATATCTACCCGGTGGTGATGGAGTTATTAGGCAAGCCCGACTTGTTTACGCTGCCAGTCTCAGTCCAGGTTTGGAACCCATCGGCTGAAGTAACGACTCAGAACGCGACTTTGGTTTCAGAAGGTGGTGAAATCACTGTCTCGGCGATTTCCGAAGCCAACGCCAAGGGCAAGGCGGTATGGAACCGAGTTATCGGAACGGGAAAGAAAGCGGGCGAAGGACGAGGCTTCGACAAAGGGGGCGGGGCAGCAGGGTTTTTCTTCACCGATGCCACCGCCACGGTTGATATTTTTGACACAGTGATCTCAGGCGATGGAGTGGAGGTCTCATCGGAAGTCAAGAACGAAATTGAGCTCGAAGTCAATGCGGTCACCAACACCGGATCTAGCAACACGAATCCTTCATCGGTAGCGATTGGTTTTGGGCTAACCGACCTTCGAACGACATCGACCGTTCACGTCGATCAAAATTCCCTGATCAGCAGTTCCGGCAACGTCAAGGTGGAAGCAACCGGGGAAGATGACAACAGCAACTCGGTTAAGGCAACTGCCTATCGAGATGGGGTCGTCGGTGCGGCAGCTGGATTCACTTACACCGACAGCAATATCTCAGCAGTAGTCGATGGAAAGATCACGATGTCGCGTGAGATCGCGACAGAAGAATCGGAAACGCCAGCGGAACCACTCGATTTCAATCCTGCGTTACAGGTCGACTTCACAAAGAACTCGGTTCATTTCACCGGGACAACTGATTACGCGTCGGGAGATGCCGTTCTGTTTACGAGTGCTGATAGCGGCACGATCCCCGGCCTGATTCCCGGCACGGTGTATTACCTGATTGTCACCAGTGACACAGCCAACAAAACCTACGACCTTCAGTTTGCTGCGACCGCCGAAGATGCGACCGCCGAAGATGCGACCAACAATAAAGCGATTCCGTTTGACGCTGCTTTCCCAACGCTAACCAATTCCCGTACCAAAGTGGCGGCTCCGATCACGATCACCGTGATCGATTCGGAAGGGAGACATCTGATCTTGTTCGGGTATGACGCGACACTCAGTGGAAAGTCTCTTTACGAGGACGGCGACGTCGTCACTTACGCTTCGTCGGCGGACCGATTTCTCGGTTACGACGATGAGAACAACAACCTGGTGGCTCCATTAGCAGAAGGCACCTACACCGTCACGACAGTCGATTCACCTTTCGTCGAACAGTATCCGCTCGCCATCGAGTTAATCGACAGTTCAGGCAATCCAATTGCGCTCAACGGTGCGTCGTATTTAGAAAGTGCAGCGGGGACGCTGTACCCAATCAGTTCGTACAATTCGACCGAGGAATCGGTCGACCTTTCCACTCTCGAGATCGACTCGTCGACGAACGAACTGGTTTCCACGCCGCCCGCCGTACCGGTGCAGCAGGGCGAGTCTCTGGTTTTTCATGCAGGACTGAATAACAGTATCACAACCCTTGGGGAGGGAGTCACCTACTACGCGATTGTTGACACCAGCAACGAAGGGATCATTCAACTCGCCTTGACGCCCTCCCAGGCAGCGTCATCGAATCCGGCGGTTCAAAACGCCCAGGCTTCATTGACTGCGGACGTCAATGGCCAGACCGTTTCGATTCCGATCGGTAACTTCGAAATGGGGCTCGGTCTGACATTCTCGGAGGACCCGAATCTTCCCGATGGCACATCGGTGGTTTACAACGCGGTGCCCGAAAAGCCGATTAATGGCTTGACCGACCAGGCGACCTACGTCGCGTACAACGTGAACAACGTCAATGCGAATCCAGCGGTGCCTCAGTTCATTGTTGCCTTGGTGAATCCTGAGGCGGTCGATCTCAGCACGACCGCAGATTCCGGCACGTTCACGTTGACGGTCACCGATCCGCAGGGTGGGCAAGGTACAACCGGAGCGATCGCATGGAACGCTGCGTCGGATGACCTGAATGAGGCTCTTGATGCGCTGCAACTTCCCGGAGTCTCGGTCGCGGTCAGCGGGTTTGGAACGTCCCAATCACCTTGGTTGATCGAAGGCTTGGGCGACAACGACATCACGATTGACGCGAGCCAGCTTACCGAAGCAGGTTCAGCCGCCGCGGCTTCTCTGCAGCAGGCAGAAATGGGGATTGTGTTGAATTCGGATGCAGTGTCCGGGACGTTTACGTTGAATTACACCGATCCTGCCCTCAGCATCCCAGGAGAGTTCGAACTAAGCCTCACGGCTGATTCCGGAACGTTCACGTTGACGGTTACCGATTCCCAGAACATTACAGAAACGACGGACCCGATCGACTGGGATGCGTCGCCGAGTGAATTAGCTGCAGCGATCAATGATGATGCTTCTTATAGCTCTACATTAACAACTGCAATATCCACTAAGATGCCATTAGCCGGTGGTGCTTTGACAGGTGCTGTTACAACTAACTCAACCTTTGACGGTAGAGATGTAGCAACAGACGGAACTAAATTAGATACTATAGCTACTAATGCTAATCTATATGTTCACCCTAATCACTCTGGTGATGTAGTATCTGCTGCTGATGGAGCATTGACTATCCAAACAGATGCAGTTGATATTGCTATGTTATCTGCTTCAGGTACAGCGAGTTCTTCTACATTCCTTAGAGGAGATAAT
>JAQWPZ010000103.1 GCA_029245125.1 Rubripirellula sp. | reverse complement strand
GATTAGCTGCTCGGCTGATGCTGTGTCCCTGCCAAAACCTCCCACCAAAACCACCCGCCCAAACCAATCAATCGCGCCGGTGGGGACAGAGCACCTTGAAGAGGGTCAACATTCCTCATTGGAGGTATCAGCAAACGCTGCATCGCCCCACCACCACCGACCCAAACTGGGGAATCTTGATTCATGCCAAGGCGTGGACCCAGCTTCCTGAAAAGACGTGGCTGCAATTGCGATTCAATTTGCCGCTCGGATGATGCTGTGTCCCCAGTAGGACTCTCGGATGATGCTGTGTCCCCAGTAGGACTGGGATTTTCCCGCTGGGATTTTGAAACGAACTCATCTATGCAAGCAAATCTCATTTTTGATCGACCGGAACTTCAAAGGCAGATCCCTTTCTTGCTGGATCGCGATTCTTCCAAACTTCTCCGTCGGGAAATCGGTGTCGCTGCATGAATTCAGGAAGAAACTCAAGGCCCCAGCCATGGGCCGTTGGTGCTAAATAAGCCCCATCCTTGATCGCCACTGGATGTTGAACTGCCGTTTGCAAAAAATCGATGTATTCGATCAGCTGTGTCTCGGAGTGCCCCGCTACTGCAATTTGGTCCCACATCCCGTAATGCTGAATCATGTTGCACAACGCAATGCCGCCACCGTGTGGGCAAACTGGCACATCGTATTTTGCCGCCATCAATATAATTGCTAGCACATCATTGACCCCCGCCACTCGCACGGCATCAATCTGGCAGTACTTGATCGCTCCACTCTTCAACAACTGCTTGAAGATGACAGGTGACGCGGCTTGCTCACCGCATGCGAATCCGAAACTGGCATCAGCAAATGTATGGGAAAGCTCCAGGTAACCAAGAACATCATCGCGGGCGATTGGCTCCTCGATCCATTTCAGATCGAAAGGTCGATACTTTTCGATATGCTCTTTGGCCTCGTTGAGTCCCCAGTATTGATTTGCATCCACCATCAGATTGCAATGATCGCCAATCGCCTCTCGCATAAAACGAATTCGCGAGACGTCTTGTTGGGAATCTCGACCGACCTTCAGCTTGAACGAATCGAAACCCTGTTGCTGCAGCTTCTGAATCGTCTTCAGAATCTCCTCATCACTTAAGCCTAACCACCCGGCTGTACAGTATGCCTTAGGACCACGCTCAGTCATTTCACGTTCCCGCTGCAACAAGTCCGTCCGCCTTGACGTCAGGATTGCGATAGCTTCGTCTCGAGTCAGCGCATCTCTGATATTCCTCCAGTCAATGCAGTCAGCAATGAACTCTGGCTCCAAATCGACCAGAAGTTTCCATAGTGGTTTCTCTTGAGATTTTGCCCAAAGATCCCACATCGCGTTCAGCACACCACCTGCCGCCATCCGAAAGACACCATCGTGTAACCAACGTAATTGATGGTGATCGATCAATCGTCGATACAGTCTTAGTGGGTCACTCGCAAATTCTTCCAAGCTGGTCCCAACGACCAACTGGCAAAGATCTTGAATGCCGTAGCAAATCCAATCAGTACCTGCGCCCACTGTGAATACCACCGAAACACCACGCAGGCCAGAATCTGTCTCCAAGTGAAGTACTGCCGAAGAATAATCCGGTTCTTTGTGAAACGGATCCGATCCAAGCATCTGATCCGAAGTTGGAACACGCAGGTCAACGACTTGTGCAGAGACGATTTTTGTAGAGAGATCAGACATGAGTCGAATGATTTTCTGCGAGGCTGTGGCCCAACCTCGAATCGGTCGGCCATTTGCAGTTTGGAAACCCAATACAACGAACGCCCCGTCAGCTTGTCAAAGATTTAGGCCGTCCGCCAGTCCGCTGGTGGCTGAGACCACGGCGTGACCACCCCCCAAGGCGCAGATCCCAGCTCCCCAAGCATAGATTTAATTGCATTTCAGAGAGCCAAAGCAAAAACCAATTCATCTGCACTGCCGAGTGGCAGGTATTCGAAACCGCCGGTACGATTCTGGTCATTCGTAGCAGGATCCACATTGACCGGAAAAATCCCTTGGAACAACCCAATATTTCACACACTCGCTCACGAGCAATTCTAGGACTGGTCGCGACCAATGCGATGTGGGGCTCGTCATTTCCAGTAATGAAATGCCTGAACTTGGAAATGGATGAGCATTTCGGAGTCACCGAACTGACCGCCTCCGCAGCCCTTCGCACCGGCTCAGCAGCGTGGCTGATCGCGATTCGATTTGCGGTTGCATTCGTGCTGTTGGTTTTCTTCATGCGGGGAACCTTTTCTGGTCTACGTCGAGCCCACATCTACTCCGGCGCGGTGATTGGTGCGTTGTTTTTCATTGGCCTGCTACTTCAAGTGATTGGTTTGGCAACGATCCCCGCTTCTAGGAGCGGATTCCTAACCAGTTTGGCGGTCGTCTTTACCCCTTTGCTCAGCACTCTCGGCCAACGCAAGCTGCCGCGCATAACCGTTTTGCTAGGAGCAGCGGTTGCATTACTAGGGGTCACGATCTTGACCGGCCTTCTGACCTTTGAAACCGGTCAATTTTCGATTGCAAAAGAGGGTCTCAGCCGATGGACGACTGGAGACACCTTAACGACGCTCGCCGCACTCTGCTTTAGCGGCCAAATTCTCTTAGTCGATCGATTAGGAAAACGCTACAACTCAGTCGCATTCACTCCCAGCATGTTCGCAGTCGTCGCTGTGATGGCATTCGCTGTCTTTGCCGTTTTCAAGGGATATATCCCAGAAGCAACTTCATTGCCAGATGCAGATTGGATGGCACTGGCCGTACAACCACGTTTCTATATTTTGATCGCCCTGCTTTGCATCTTCCCATCACTAATCGCATTCGCATTGATGAACAAATATCAACCTTCCTTATCGGCAGTTCAGGCGGCGGTGATCTACACCCTCGAGCCGGTATTCGCCTCATTGTGGGCAATGTTTATACCTGCCTTGCTAAGCGTTGCTTGCTACGTCACCTACAAGAATGAAGAGTTCAGCATGCCCCTGCTGATTGGCGGCAGTCTCGTTATCGCAGCGAATGCGTTGGCATTATGGCCGGAGCCCAGCTCAAGCCTCGATTCGACAAATGAGACAGTGCGCAACGATTCAGAGTGATTTGACGCTAGCAACCCTCTCGTCTTCCAATTCGTTTCAACAAAAAACCAACGTACATCAAGGTTTTTGCCAACAACTGCTTTTCCGTCTGGAAGATCGTCATTCGCCTCGTGCTTCAATTCTCACTCACGTCCCCTACATCCCAATACCAATCAGGGACCCCATCGACTGCTCTCGGATAAAAGGGAAACGCATTGGTATTCACAACGATGGCGGGCCAGCTATTCCACCGCTTTGAAACAGGCGCAACCATCGCTCATGCTTATTCTTTTTTCGTGATCAACGGAGTCACTTTGCAGCGAAGTTAGTCTTGCCTGTTCTCACCAAGCCATTTTCCCGGCATGATGCATTCGCTGCTACCACGACGCTGCAGATCGCAATTGTGTTTCTCGTTTTTGCACCGCCATCGATTGTCGATTGGTTTGCGTTCACTCTGCAAAAGTAGATCGCCAAAAAGATAACCGCGTATGCATGCTTCCTTCGCTTTACAGGGAAGTAATTCTTCCATTCGTAAGCGATATCACTGCCTACAAAGAGGGCGTCGCTTAGGGGTTTAAAGCTCCTTCCTTCAATCGCAAACGAGATTCAGAACAGGTCACCCTTGAGTAAGAAATGAGCATTCAGGAAATTGGTAATGCTTTCATTTGAAAGATCCAAGACGGGGGACAGAGCACCAACAAACGATCAAAAACACGAAAAAACGGCGGGGACAGAGCACTTAGAAGAGGTCTTTTTTTTCAAAGTTGACCATAGGGGTTGACGAAGCGATCGATTGACCTTGCAATGCACTGAATCGAATTTCCAGGGCGTCAGGACAGCCTCGTTTTGAGCACCGCAATTTGCAATGCAGTAAGCATTGCAGCGGCACTTTCAAGGGGCAACTTCCATGGCTAGGCTTTCCCGCGCTGAAGTGATTGATCCCAATGAGATCAACGTCGTTCATGTCATCCACCGCACGGTCCGCCGATGCTTTCTGCTAGGTTATGATCGGGAATCCGGCAAGAACTTCGACCACCGCAAAGATTGGATCGAAAACTTGCTGGCGCGTTTTGCTGCCCAGTTTGGAATCGACTTGCTTTGCTACAGCATTCTGTCGAATCACTACCATTTGATCCTGCGGACTCGGCCCGACGTGGTTGCAACATGGGACGATACCGAAGTTGCCCGTCGCTGGCTGACGATTTGTCCGCCAAGAAAAGTGAACGGGCAACCGGCAGCACCGACCGAAGCGGAACTAAATTCGATTCGCTGCTGTCCGACTAAATTGACTGAAATCCGACAGCGGCTCAGCAGCGTTTCGTGGTGGATGCGGTTACTGGGCCAACGGACAGCACAACAAGCTAACAGAGAGGAAGGCGAGGCAGGTCGCTTTTGGCAAGATCGCTATCGTGCAATTCGTTTGATCGATGAAGAATCGCTTGTGGCGTGCGCGGCTTATGTAGACCTGAATCCAATTCGCGCCGCAGTCGCCGAGACACTCGAAACAAGCAACCACTCATCAGTCCAACGCAGGATTGTGGCTTTGCAGCAGGTGTCCAATGAGAATGCATCCTCAACACAGCCACGACGAGATGCGTTTTTGGCGAACCTCTTTCTAGATGAAACGGATGGTGCCGCAGGATCGATTACTAGTGCTTCTGGGTTACGCTGCAGTGACAAAGGTTTTTTGCCACTCCGAATCAATAGCTACCTTGAATTACTTGACTGGACCGCTCGACGTATCGCGGCTGGAAAGCAAGGCACCACGCCGGCAGAGATGCCTCCGATCTTACAGCGACTAGGCCTAGAAGCATCAAACTGGCATGAACTTGTTTGTAGTTTTGAGCAGAACTTCATACACGTCGCCGGTCGGTGCGACCGCGTAACAGTGATGCGAAGCCATCAAACGCATCGACGGTTTCGCCTGCGACCAGCAGCGAGAATGTTGCTTCCGGGGCGAGTCTAAATCAGTCCTCTGTAAGCTCATCAGATTTGATTATGGTGAATTCGCGTTATGCTATCGCCGGGTTTCGATTTCTCCGTTTTAGCATTGCCTCACAATGCAGAAATGGCCGGCATTTTTCAAGCAGTCCCATCAAATCACTCTTCAACTTCCTATTCTTGCGTTTTCAGCTGTCCACTCCCAGCTGTCACAAGCTGTCACACTATGAGTGCTGCGTGCCCGCTTGGGCATCGGAGGGCTATGTCCCCGCTTGGCGACTCCCTTGGTGTCTTGGCAACTGATGCGATGTCCCCGTTTGGTGTTCCCGTTCGGGGATTCTTTGGTGCTGTGTCCCCGTTTGGTGTCCCCGTTTGGTGCTCTCCCGCTTGGGGACCCGTTTGGTGGGGATTCTTTGGTGCTGTGTCCCCGTTTGGTGCTTGGGCATCGGAGGGCTATGTCCCCGCTTGGGGATTTCCCGTTTGGGGATTTAGGCGCCTGATGCTGTGTCCCCGTTTGGGGACATTTGGGGATTTAGGCGCCTGATGCTGTGTCCCCGTTTGGGGATTCCCGCTTGGGGATTTTGGCGCCTGATGCTGTGTCCCCGTTTGGGGATTCTTGGCGATTTCCAATTCGTTGTGATTGGTGGAATGATCGAGAGCCGGTGCGTCTTCAGATGCTTGGGGTGCGAGTAAACAGCAGGAATAGCTCCAACGAAGCGATAGTCTGACGTTTGCAAAACGTCATCTCGCGTCAACCGCCGAATTGCGAAACGCACCCTGATGGCCACACCCTCTGAATTCCTCCCGATCACGGAGCCACGTTTCTTCAGCATCCGATCGAGATATACTGGCGTTGATCGCTAATCGAAGATAATCGACTACCGCAGGTGACTGACAACCAACCCGCTCGGAATTTCTGATCTCAACGCCAAAGAAGAAACATGGACCGACGTGAATTCGCAAATCAAACGCTTGGTACTCTGCTGACCTACTCGTTGCTCGAAACGGTCTTAGGGTCCGATGCGGTTGCCGCACCGCTCAAACCGATCGCTGCAAAATGGCTTAGCGACATCAATCAGATGAGCCAGGATCTCAAAGGCCAAACACTCAAGCAAACAGAGTGGCAGCAACAAGTCGAACAGCTCTTTTCGCAAGTCGATCTGGCCGAATTCGTCTCCTATGTTGATCTGCCAGCCTTGACCAAAAATCTCAAGCTTAAAGAGAAAGGCGAACTTTCGTTCCGCGCAAAGTTCCCCAAGGTCGAAGGCTTGCCAACTGACTTGGTGTTTGGCCATCAAATGTTCGCACTCACAAAAAACCGGTCCGTTGTTCCTCATGGGCATAACAATATGGCCACGGCGTTTTTGGTGCTTGAAGGTGATTTCATTGGCAAACATTACGACCGCTTGGAAGACACAAGAGAGTACATGATCATCCGGCCGACTATTGACCAAACTTTCAAACCAGGCCAATACTCAACGATTTCAGATCACAAGGACAATGTGCATTGGTTCAAAGCCATGAGCGACAAAGGCTACATCTTTAACATTCATGTTTTGAACGTCGATCCAGAAAACAAACGCAGCGGACGAATCTATATCGACCCGAATGGTGAGAAACTTTCCGGCGGTCGCGTGAAGGCTGAACGACTGCAATCCGCGGAAGCCTATCGAAGGTTCGGTTGAGTTCGCGCTACGATTCATGGATCGCGGCGAAACACCGAGCTTTATCGACTCCAATGGTGACTCCATTGATCGTATCCATCCACCCTGGGCAGCGATCTCGCTGCGAGCGAAGGCGTGAGGGCTGGACATTCTTTTTATCGCCCGAAGCGGAGCATGCAACAAATACCTCAACCAAAAACGGCCAGAATTGGCTGAACCTGAAGATGTAATTTTGCGACAAGCAGCTGAGCAAACAGCACCCAATTTCTCTCCCGATTCCGGACCGTCACCAAACAGCTACACTGCCCAAAATCAAAAATCGTCTTTCACAATACAACAACAATAAAAGTGTGTTCGGCAAGGCGACAAAACGGCAGGAACGCCAACAGAAATGCAAAGTCTGCAAGTTCATCGCAGCGATGAGCATGGTGAAACCCAATCGACCTGAAGGCTAGCTCTCCGAAGATAGCCAGGGATGCTACGAAACACCCATGGCCAGTGGTTTGAACGCCCGCCCGTCGCGTTGAAAACTCGAGCAGATTGATGCAGCCCGGTCAGCAGGTAACAATGGGTCGCCCTGCTCCGTTACGTCGATTGACGCGTGTCTTTCTCCAGCGTGATGGTGAACACAGCCGAAGCCTGTTATCCCGAGACGGCAATTGCAAACTCGCCGCCCCCTATGAAAGAGATTCCTCGATTGTCGCTCGAACATCCAACGGTCGACCAAAGTAGCGACGAACCAGAGATCAGCGCGAAACGCTGCTGGCATTGCTTCCGACCGCATGCCACCTGTTTTTGCAACGAGATTCAACCAATTGCCAATCGCACGTCGGTCGTAATTTTACAACATCGACGTGAGCGATTTCATCCGTTCAATACCGCCCGGATCGTGCATCAATGGCTTCAACAAAGCGAACTAATCGCCGGACACAACACGGAGCTTTCACAGCAATTCGATGCATTCCCGCTCGCGAAAAACGCCGGGCTCTTATTCCCCGGTGAAGACGCTCAACTGCTGACGGAATTGGATCCAAACGCGCATCCGGATCAATTAGTGATTCCCGACGGGACGTGGCACCATGTCAAAACCTTGATGCGAGAAATCCCTCGATTACAAACCTTGCCAAAATATCGACTCGCTCCGACTTCACCTGGTCGCTATCGCATTCGCCGCGAGCCAAATCGTCACGCACTCTCTACGCTCGAAGCAACCGTTTCAGCCCTACAATCCTTGGAGCCTGAAACCGTTGGACTTAACCGATTAACGGACGCTTTTGATCGAATGGTGACGAGTCAATTAGAAGTGCAAAAATCGAATTCTCCGACTCCGAACTGGCGGCGAAATGAGCGTCGTCGAAGTGGGATGCCTAATGTGCCAAGGGTGCTCACCGGCGATCTAAAGAACGTGGTGGTAGCATATGGCGAGCGAGAGCTGGTCCAGCAAGACGCAGCCGACCCTCGGCCCGCTGCACTCCACTGGACCGCGTTTCGGATCAGCGACGGCATGTCCTTTCGATGTACGATGCAGTCAAATTCGTTTCAAAACGCAAATTTGCGAAAACACCTTCGTCTGCCCTCTGAGGAGATCAATAACGCCGTATCGCAGGATGAATTCCGGGATCGGTGGCGTCAATTCGTCAGCCCAAACGATCGTGTCGTCGTCTTTCACAACAGCACCTCTGTTCTGTTGGAAAACATGGATGCGAAATTCACCACTCACTTGGTCCTCAAGTCAGTCAACTTGGCGGAGGCCCGATCGATCATGGATCGCGTGGGAGAGACAAACTCACTACCAACCGAATTACGCAATGGGTCGCGTGCCTCCGAACGCCTGGCAAATCTCGTCACACTCGTAAAATACTTAAACGAGAATTATGAAAGTCACTCTGCGAATCACAGACCGGATGAAGTGATTCTCTGAACGCCACATTCAAAATGACCGCGGAGTGCGATCCCAAGCAGACCGAATTTGTCGCTGTGACCGCAACCTACTTCATCGCGGCCACCTCTAGCAACGCAGCCATCAGCTGAGTTCACCACGCGGCAACGGCAACAACAGCCAATGCAAGTGCTCACTCATGAACCTTCATGAAACGATAAATCTTGCTTAAAAACTTCACGGCCGGTCTTGAGCATACCAAACCACGCATAAGATGCCCCAAGAGGAGCCCAAGCTGAACTCTGGCGAGGTTTTACGCAAGCACAATTCGAGATTCGAAAAGCCTACTCTGCGACGGATGTGCTCTCTAGCTGGAGAGCTTTTCGAAGCACTGGTTCAAAAGCATCTGCCTGCCGCATGAAACCAAGATCATTCGCGTGTGATCCATCCGTTGCTCCCTCACCATCATCACCATACAGGTGATCACCGTGAATGTAGTAGAGACCCTCGACAGAGTCGGCTTTCAACTGATCAAAAGCCGCCTGCAGTGATTGATGATTTGCAGTGTGATGGGCGTCGCGACTGGGGAGTATCCAGCTGTTGGTGTTGCGGCGATCCTCCACCAGCACAATCGGCGTGTCTGGCTTGGCGGCTCGGATCTGTTTGACAAGGGGCACACACTTTTCCGATACCATTTTGGCATTCATATTTGGCAAGCAATCGATCACATAAACTGATGCATCAATTTGCACGAGGAAATCGCCGACTTCTCGATCCATTTTCCCATTCCCGGAAAACCCAAGATTCACAACAGGGCAATCGAACCGCCGCCCGAGAATCGCGGTATGGACCATACCCGGCCGACTCGCGCAAGCGCCATGAGTGATGCTTGTCCCATAAAAGACGATTGGTTTCTTTCGCGGCTTCAGTGTTTCAAATTTGCTTTTCGGATCGACGCCGATGCTAAGAAACTCCACCCCGTTGTAAAGCGGTAGGTAAGCAGCGTACTCCCGCAACCCTGGCCTAAGACCACTCACCAACTGCACTTTCACCTCCTGTGTGGAGGGTCGCGTCACCTGCACCCAACGCCACCGCCCATCGCCATCACGGGCATAAAGATCAACGCCACTCACACCGGTTGCCGGCATGTGTGACATGGCAAGATTTGCACTCAGCAGTTTGTAATGAACATGAATCGATGTCGCATCTGTTTTGAAACGGACCATCATGCCAGCAGAGTGTCGACTGAGATTCCAAACACTCTTGGTCACCGCCCCCTCGGCACTGCCGGGAAATCGATCGTACCAACGCTTCCGATCCTGCTCGGGTAGGATTCGCCCCTCCGTTCCCCAAGTGGTTACGTCGAACCAAGCGAGTCCATCATCCGCCCGCTTGCGCTCCGACATTTCCGGATCAAGTTTTCCAATTGCGCTCGACGTTTTGTCTTGGGCTTCCGCAGTTGCCAAACATAAAAGACTTACCCAAAGGGTGATGGTCAATATTCGAATCATGATCAATCAGATGGAATGAGAAAATCGTCGTTCACAATGCCGCCCATTGTACATCGATTTTGTCGTGCAACGTTCAACGCTGTTGGGGCACAAAAACCTTCCTCAAAATCGAAAGCGTGCATCTCAACACCGAAACGCCGTGGATCAATGGGACCAACTCCCAAAGGCAAAACCCTCTCGTCTCACCATGGGCAGAAAACGGACCGACGTTTCGCTGATAGCCGTATTATCGGTCGGGCGAAAATCACGATGCATTCGACCCAGCTGATTCGACTCAAACACACCGCCGTGCCGCCAAACCCAATTTTTTAATTCGGCCGAATGCAAAACTCAAGCGGTGGGGATTGTTGGTCACCTTCGTCAGTCGAAAAGCAACCCGAAAACGGCCACTGGCCCTCGACCCCGGATGACCCACCGCGGCTTCGGAAAATTGGTTTTGATTGTGATGAACGTAAATGGCTCACTCATCTCTCAGATTCTTTGCCCTGACGACAACCACGAACTGACCAGAACCGCGAAAGCATTTCGCTACCTAACGATCAGGTTGATTGACAATCGGCGCACGAGTTCCTTCACTCGATTGGCGAGCCACCGCTTGAAGGATACCGGTCAATGCCCACCGCAACGCTTACTTCATCCGATGAAACACAACCGGCTCGTACCACTGTTCAAGTACCTTACGACCATCATCGAACGTCCACTCGGAAAACACACGAGTCAATTGGTCACCTGCAAGGGTCATCGTCATGGTGATTCCCGTTGAGACGCCCTCCGCAGTGACACCTTGAAAACGCGTCTTTGCAATTGTTTTGCCATCTTCCACCTTGATTGAGACACGTTCTCCACGCCATGAACTACCAGTCTCATCCGCGCCGACATACACCACGCGGCTACGCGAAGCGTCCCAATAGATCATGATTGAGTTCTTTTGTGTCTCCTTTCCCTCCTGATCAATAACGACATTCTTGGATTGCAGAACCCGACCACCCAGGATCCACTCCGTGTGAAGTCGCCTTCGTGTTCCGTCCGCTAATCCCGCTTCCCAGACACCGATTGTGTTGAATTCTGCGATGAATTCGCCAACTGGATTCTTTCTCTGCAACTCAGTGGGAATCGAGGTTCCGGTCGCTTTGACAGTGATCCGTCCCTTCCGATGATTTGCATCAATCTGCGTGTTCTCGACGTCATAATTCAGTACCTTGCCACGACTAGTTTCCTGATAGCTCCACCGCTCGGTCCCGGCTTGCGGATCAATGCTAATCAACACCATTTTCCCCGAGTACGGCTTGCCAAGATCGAAGCCAGAAACAAGCCCTTCGATCTGATCACTTTCGTCGTTCCAGGAAACTGATCCTCCACCTTCGGAAATGACAACACCATCCTCCGTTTCCATCCGATGGCTAACCTGCATTTCGGTTCCCTGCTGACTCAGCTGATTTTTCGTTAATTGGGTATACGGAATGCCAGCGGGAATACCCTCAAAAATTTCCATCGTCGTCCCGTTCGCTTCCCAGGTACCGAGGAAACCATGCTGTTGAAGAAAATTCCGATACTCCAACCAACTCGCTGGTTGCTGGGATTCGGCGGCTTTGGCAGTCACCGAGTTTTCCTCGGCAAAGAGTCCGCCCATGCAAACGAACAAGCATGAAATGCTCAAAATGAAACGCAACATCAGAAACCCTCGACCTGCCGTTCTATCCGAAAACAGCGTCAGCAGCGCGGCTTGCGCTGAGCATTATGCTGTGACGATGATGGCAACTTGTGTTAAGAAATTAGCACAAGTAGTGCGAACTCGAGCAGAATCTTGCCCGGAAGATTTTTGAATTCGTGGCGAATTGTGGCTACCAACCTTTTCCCCGGTCGCCGCTCATCATTCCGCCTTGCCCAGGTGGACCAAATCCAATTTCCCTGGGCGATATCAAGTCGATCATTTCAGGTCGAACCAAAGTCCAGACCGCTTCTTATTTGCGAGAGAACACCATGGTAGAAGTTTGATCTTCATTCGTCATTGTTGAGTGAAACAGACCGTCTTTGAAACTGAAATTCCAGGTACGATCCCCCGATGCTCCTTGGGACTGCCAAGTCCCATCAGCCAGTTTGGTCCAATAGAAATCCATTGATTGCCCCTTACCACCGCGACCCCAATTCACCAATCGTTCATTCTCCTGATCCCAGCCGACGAGTGCGCTGAGCGTCCAGACTACCTCGCCATTTGAATCGTACTGGATCATTTGATTGTTCAAAAACGTATGAGTCGCATCCCAACTAAAACTCCAGGTGCGGCGTTTACCATTATCCGATTCTGACACCCAGTCCCCAACAAAAGCGTCCAGCCCTGCAAGATTCGAATCTGCCTTGATGACTTTGCGATGCATTGTGATATCCAGATCTTGGCCTTCGGTGGCTTTCACAAATCGGAAGTTGTTGCTGTCCATTTTTTGGACACCCATCTTCCCTGACGAAACCGTTCCATCGGGGCGCACATTTTTGGAAGAGCCCGACCACTTGGTCGCAGAATCGATACGGTAGCGAAGCTCCAATCTTCCTTCGGTTGGGCCATACCAATTCTCGACCATCTCTCCGGTCTCAGGATCCCAAGCACTCACACCGAAATCGTTGTGGATCTTAGACACGAAGGTCATCCAGAGCCCCTGTTTCCCAGGAGCCCAACGAGCGGTGTAATGACCTTCGAAGGTTTTACCGTTTTCGATAGCGGTATAGTCCCACTCGCCCACAAGGTAGGCCATCTCGGCCTGAATTTTTTCGGGAACTTTAATGGGATCTTGTCCGTTCAGCAGACTAGACGGCAAAGAAATTGCAGCAAAAATCGCGACAGTTAACAAACGGGTCATACACACTTCTCCAAATCGATTTCAGTAAATCCTGATGAAAGCCTGAGCAACAGAACTCAGGCAAAGGGGGTGGGACGACTAGTTGGCGAGACCAACACAATCAGTTCGTCCCACAAACAAATCTCCGCCAAGCCGTGTAGCGCTGCAGGCTGCTTCACGATCGACTCGTTTGCGTGAATCGCGGCAATCCAATGACCGCATCTCTAGCGAAAACAGACGCGACAACGACATTAGCTGCAAAGCAGTGCGAGAAACGACGCCAAACTACCCAGCACGCACCGATAAAATTCCGGAATTCCTATTCCGCTTTCATCTGCCCAATGGCGAATCGACCGCTAAAGCGACCGTTTCTTTACAAGCAGATCGGGCTGACTCGCCTCTATTTCATCTGCACTCTGAGTCATTTCTCGATCTGAGGGGCACGGCAAAAACAGTTTTGAGCATGCAAAGGCCGCCAGCATCCAAGAAGAAAACATCGTCAAATATAATCACGTGGATGCAGTTACCGCCCAATCGGCATCCGCCTCCAATGACTGAGAAGAATAACCGCAACCCGACCTACAACATCTCTTTTCGGGGGGATTACAAAGCCGCATGGATGACCTGCCTCGCTTGGCGTGACAGCAGCACCTTCGCACTCCGCAATCGCGTTATCGCTGCTGCATGGTACGGCGACACTCATTCCCTTCACCCACGTCACACCATTTGAAATCAAATTCGGTCATAACGGTTTCACCGCGACTCATGCGGCATCTGTTCACTAGCATCTATCTTCATTCTTGTTTTTCGGCACAGCTCGGGTCGACCTCTCTTCCCTGGAACAAATACGCCCCGCTTCTTGTCGAACAGAAAAGACTCAGAAATCAGAGACGAGTTCTCTCAAATAAATCGGGTGAAACACGCTAGTGCGTCGCACTATCAGGTGGCGGTGTGTCAACACCGAAAGGGATGCTTCCAGCCGAAGTCATATCAGCATTTCCCGAATCCTTACGGACTGCGAGCCCTTGTCTGCCACAGTGCCGGAAGGAAAAACAATCAGAACTCACCAAGTTAGGTCTATTGATGAATAACATCTGGCGACTAATGCCCCTCCTCTTATTGCCTGTTCTACTGCTTTCTTTTCCTCAAGACATTTGCGCGCAGCAGCAAAGCGAAGCCGTCAATGATGCGGAAACGCAGGATCAAACAGATGCGGCGAAAACACAGAAAAGTGAGGACGCAAAAGAATCAGAAGCGAAAGCCTCGATCGATTCAGGAAGCCCATTCGCGGACCGCGAGAAATCAGCATCACGCCCTTACACTTACCTCGTGTTCGGCTACATGTCAGTACCCGAGGGCAAAGATGAGGAATATCTCGCTATCGAATCTGAATGGCGTGAAATCCATAATCTAAGATGCCAAGCAGGGCAACAAAGTTTCTGGGGACTGATGAAACTCAATAGCTCCGCGAACTCGAAATACCAATACGTCACGATTCAAGGCTACAACTCTCTAGACGATTCGGTAAGACCGATTAATTGGTGGCGATTGCAACAACTCAAAGGCGAAGAAATTGACCATGAAGACCTAATGGAACGCACAAAAAAAGCCAGAGAGCTTTTGTATTCGGAAACCTATCAAACCATTGGGCATCAGGGCTTTACCGACGGGACCGCAGACCGACTGAACATTGGCCACTTTCGCTCAGCAGATGGCCGCGAATCAGAATACGTTGACGCAGAAATTGAGATCGCCGGCCCAACGTTCCAGAAAGCCATCGATGCTGATCCTGCTTTTCACATGTGGGCTCTGAATCGACTCGTCAGTACAACGAAAAAATCACGGAATCACAATTACCAAATCATTCACGTGATCGACACCTCCAAGCAACCCAAGACAGACGAGGAACGGAAATCAATCCAAGACAAACGCAGAGCGATTTTTTCTGACGACACAAACAACACCGATTGGGATTCGCTTCGAACCCACGTCGGTGGAGGCCGAATGACGCTGATTCTCAAATCGTCGGGAGAAGCGAATCCTGAAAATGCCGAATGGCAAAAACTGCAAGGCACATGGAAGCACGTACGTGAAGATGGCTCCTACCGCATCAAGAAAATCAGCATGGGTCTTGAGGTGCTAGAAGGCTATGAAGCTGACGGCAGTCTGAAATTCAAGTATGAGGTACCCATGCGAATCGAGGTCCGACAAGGGATCAATCATTTCTACGTCTACCATCCCAAGGGGACATATCATTCCGTTTACAAAGTGCACGACGGAAAATGGTATGAGCAAGGTCGCGGCATCTTTCGCAATACCGGATCAGCACCCGACAAATTTCTCATTTACGAAAAGCAAAACTGAGTTTCGTTGAAAATGACCGACAGGTGCGATGCAAAGATCGGGCAGCCAAATGACACAACATTTGTGGGCGTTGTGAATGCACGCCCTGAGCCTGCCTAGGCAATCGCACCAGTCTCGGACCCGCGACACACTAGAAATCAGCGATTGAATGTCCTGATCTGAAGTTCGCAAGTTCTTGCCATCGAACAGATATCGGCGATTGAAAGTCACGGATCGAGGTGGTGCATTGGTCCGGCAAAAGTGTGCCGCTTCTTCACTTGGCGACTCTCATATTCCTTGCAGCAAGGGTCGAACCGGCGAATCAGAGGCGGTTTGAAATCTCGCTTTAGCGTTGTGGCAGCGACAAACTCTTGCTGCATGTGAAACGACGCGGTGGACCAATCACGCGTTTGTTATCACAGTCGAATCAGGGATTGGCTTGCGAGGCAGACTGGCCTGTGAGTCCAGTGAGCCATGCTGATCACCATGACCTACGAATTTCCGCCGGGCAATGTCTTCCATAAACCCAACGCAATCAAGGCATACCCGATCAAACCGCATCCCATCGAGATGAAAAAACCAAGGGTGAGTTGGTATCCAGACATCTCATTGCACCCGATCCACGCCGAGATCAAACCAAACGTCAACGGATAGCCGAAGCAGATCATTGCCCAATAGGATCGCTGCACAGCGAAACAAACGCCCAAGATCAGGGCGACAGGCACAATGACGGTAATCTGCGGCCCCACCATCACGATACAGCTAGCCGCGATCACAACACTCAGAGCGAGTACCAGTGCGGCCCGCGTGAATCGAAAGTCCCGTAAATTCTGAGTCGGGACCTGCTGCTGATTTGAAGTTGGCGGGGAAAATGGCAACATTGCCTTGGTTCCAAAGATTCTACGGTACACAGACTTCACTCATGATTGGTGATACGGATGCCAGCCATTTTGCTGGGTGTTCCCAAACCAATAGAGACTATCAATGCCAGTTGCATGCGCGTTGTTCAAGAATTTGCAAGAAAAACATCACAAGAAGTGGCCCGAGATTGCCTTCCAAAGGCTTCCGGAATGCCGCCTCGAACGCTAGTAGCAGCCATCTAACCCCGACATAGAGCAATCGTTTGATTTGATGGAACCACGGCAAAGGCACCTTTTTCGCGTTCATCCGGTCGAACATGCTTCAGATTCGACAGACTTCGCATCGGCCTTTTCAGTAAACCAGTTCTCTGTCGGCCGAGACTCAACCGCGAACCTTGCCTGATCAACCAAGGGAGCGTCCTAAAGGCAGCCAATTTCCCTGGTTCTATTTTACCTGAGTTTTCAGTTCGTCTAGTTGCACCTTGCCGTCGCCATTTGAGTCAATCTTAGTGAACCGTTTGGTGAGCGCTGGAACATTCCGCGTTTTTGGATCGCCGATATATTCCTCGAGCGTAATCGCTCCATCCCCATTTCGATCTCGACTCTTGAAAAACTGATCTGGCGTTCTTCGCTTTGGCATTGGAGCAGTCGCTGTCTTCGGAAGTTTGGGTGCTTCACGGTTCAACACCTCAGGAGTTCGTTCGCCGGGATACTCGGAGTTGATGTTTGCAAGATGGTCGATCAGTTCTGTCTTGAGCGAGCTATAAATTTCAGGAAGCTCGAGTCTCAAGTCAATTTCCTCGGCAACGTCTTGGCTGAGGTCGAACAGGGCAAGATTGCTCTGCTCCAATTTGGCTGAGAGAGCTTCCCAATCTGGAGAGTGCTCCCTCCCGAGATCGCTCCACAGTTTGTAATTTCCCTTTCGTAATCCGATGTTGCCCCACAGCTCAAAGATCATCGTTCGCTCTGGAATGGTTTTCCTCCCAGCCGAAAGCATGTGCGGCATAAGAGACATCCCGCGTACCGGGTTTTTTCCATTCGTGACTGGAACGGGGATCGTGGCAGCATCCAATAAGGTGGCAAAGATGTCACAATGCATCACCTGCTCATCCGAGACCATGCCTTCGGAGAGTTTGCCTTTCCAATTCATTAGAAATGGCACATTCAACCCGCCCTGGTGCGTTGTCCCCTTACCTCCTCGCAGTGGTCCATTGTTGCCGGGAAACCTACCACCGGCCGCTGCTTCCTCCATGGTGCAGCCTCCATTATCGCTGACAAACACGATGAGCGTATTTTCGGCAACATTCAGTTCATCCAACGTATCAATCAAACGGCCAATGTTGTGATCCATGTGCTCGAGAATGGCAACATAGTCGCTGCGCAGAAAACTAACTCCTCGGTCGAGCGTTTTTTTCACCCACGCTTCAGGCGCCGAAGCAGGCTTCGAATCGTCGGTTCGCAGCGGACCGTGAACAGCGTTGTAGGCGAGGTAGCAAAAGAAGGGCTTGTCTTCGATGGCACTCTCACGAATAAACTCCTCCGCCCAACCAGTAAAAAGTTCTGTCGCGTGACCTTTGGAGGTGCGATCCGGCTGACGATTGTGCATAAACTTGGATCTTGCTTCGTTGATCCAATACGAGTGAGCTCCTCCGAGAAAGCCTCGAAACTCGTCAAACCCTCGGTCGCTCGGAACTTCCCCAACTAGCGAGCCCATGTGCCATTTACCGAAGGCTCCCGTTTTGTAGCCTGCCTCGGAGAGATGCTCCGAAAGCATTTTCACGTCGCGTTTGATACCGCGATATCCTGGCGATCCCAGTGGCTGTTGACCGGGGCCGCGCCACATACCGTTCTCCGTCGAGTATTGACCGGTGAACATGCACGCCCGCGATGGTCCGCAAAGCGGGACGGTGTGGTAGTTTGGAAACCGAATGCCTTTCGCGGCCAGAGCTTCCAAGGCCGGAAGTCGCACCTCCGTCTGGTCCCAGTTTGCCGGCAAATCACCCCAGCCATGGTCATCGGAAACAATGAACAGAATGTTGGGGGGACGTGTTGTTTTGTCCGATTGCGATTGCGATTGCGACCCACAGATTGCGGTTTGGGCAAACACGAATGTCAGAAGGAGTACAGCAATTTTCATGATGCTCATTCAGTGTGTCCTGCGAAGAACTCGATGACACGTTGAGGGTATTTGGCGAACTCGGCGTTGTGCTTACTGCCCTTCGATCGGTGTGGCGTGACTGGCCACTCGGTCTCGATGTAAAAGCCGGATTTTCGCATTGAATCCGCAAAGTCTTGTGCGATTTGGAAACGCGTATCGAGTGTACCGCACATAACGAGGAATGGTATCTTCGAAGCGTCTTTCGCGGCTGGGCGATCTGCGACTTGCGCGACTTCAGAATCAAAAAGCCCACCCAACCGCTCCGGTATTCTTTTGGCATTTTGTTTCGAGGAAAGGAACTCCTTCGCATTCTCGACTTCTCCGAAGTCCTCGATCAACAATCGACCATCCGGGGTTGTCCACGTTCCTGCAGCAAGCGCAGCGCAGGCATGAACCAAGTCCGGATTGCCTAGCGCAAATCGATGAGAGAATTGGCCGCCCATTGAGTAGCCGGCGAGCAATATCTTCGGATGCAGCTTGTATTTGCCTTGGACTTGCTGCAGGACGGCTTTCAAGAATGCTTCCTCGCCGAGCATAGGAAACTGACTGAACTTTTTGTCTTCCACATTGAAGTCGGGCGTGATCAGAATCACAGGCAATTCGAGTTCATTGGCCACTCGCCACATCGCGATGGCCTTAGGATTCGTCACCCCCCTACCTCCGCCGCCATGCACGACAACCAGCGGCCAGTAGATCGCCGAGGAATCAAAGCGACTCGGCAGAAAGACGCTGTAGACGCGGTCAGAGGCACGGTATTTAAAGGTGTGCTTTGATGGATTTCCCTTCTCGGCTGCAATGCTGATTTGCGATCCGAGAGAAAAAAGGAAGCTAGCTACAACCAACCGTTTCCACACGTTCATCGTTCTAACGCCCTTTCCACCTGTATCCTGTTCAATTCAGCCATCGAATTTTTAGGTGCACCCCAAATCTCCACTCCGGCATCATAAGCGGTACGCAGTGCAAACGCGATCATTCGGCACTGGAAACATAGCGTCGACTTCCTCAAAAGCTTGCCGGCCTGGTTCACTGTTTTTGCTGAAGACTGATGAACAAGAAAGACACGGACGACCTCGCTGTTTTGGTCAACCCGTTATCGCTTGCCGCACGCGACACTGCAAAGGACCAAGTCCGCCATCCTGACTCAGAAACACCACCCCGGAACCATCTCAATTCGCAGGTCTAGACTTGGCCAGTTTGAAGATCGGCATCGCCGCGTTTCAGGCGTTGATGCCGCAGAGAGGATTCGCCTTCCGTTGCAAACGCCATCACTGAGCTGCATCTGAGCACACTTCACTCGCTTGTCCAATAACGTGAATAACAATCCTCACGAGCGAATGAAGCGGAGTTCTTCGATCTGCGCCGGTCAATGTTACCCCCCCAAGGTCCGCCCCTGTTCAGACACCAAGTTTGCAGCTTCTTTCGCGTTTTGCTTGAGGGCAAAGAGCTCGTAATTTCTCGGCCCGTCGGGTGACACAAAGCATCTTGCAAGATCACCTCGTGCGACCGGTCCAAAACTTCTACCGCACGGCCTAACCACTATGGCGTTTGCTTAGATCGATTCTTCTTTTGTCGATTGGTCTGACGTGCGGAAGCTGGCCTCTTTTGCTCGGCTTGCAAGACTTTCAGTGCTTCGCCCGTGGGAACTTCAATGGTCGGTTCGCCTTTCAGGTAATCCAACGAAGCCAAAAATTCGTCTGCAGCGACCGTGGTACGCTCCAACCATGGCGACCGGTTGAAGAATCCGTGTCCCTCACCTTTGGCGGTGAACTCGTCGGCACGGAAACCGATCTCCTTGGCCTTACTCCACCAGAGGTCACCAAAAGCCTTCAGTCTATCGTTGGTCCCAAACATGACGAGCGACGGCGCGGTGTCGGGTTTAACGTGCAGAACCGGAGAAATCTTAGCTCCGATTTCTTTATCGCCGTTGATGCGATTGAGGAGTTCTTGGTGCATGAAGGAGAGAACCGGATTGAACAATAACATGGCTTGTGGATTGGTCGAGATCGACAGGTCGTCGCCCTTTGCCTCGACACTTTCAGCGATGATTGCGCAGGCCGCGAGGTGCCCTCCGGCCGACCCCCCCGCAGTAATCAGTTTTTGGGGATCGACTCCAAGCTTAGCGAAGTTCGCGCGCACCCATCTGATTGCACTGCGAGCATCCTCCACACACTTGTCGGGAGTCACCCTGTCCTTCGTCTTGATTCGGTAGTCGGCACGGGCACAGACCAAGCCTCGACTCGCGAAGTACTTGGCCTGACGGGAAAAGGCTCCCACCGTGCCGCCGGTCCATCCGCCGCCGTGGAAAAAAATGATGACGGGACGCGAGTCGGTATTCCTCCAGTCAGACGGAAAATCAACATGCAGTTTCAGTTCTCTCTCACCAACGCTTTTGTAGACGTAGGTTTTTGCCAATTCCTCGCTACCTGACTCTTGAGAATACGCCTGTAGGTTGAGGCAAAACATCGCGATGAGCGTAACAAAAACAAGTAGCTGGTTCATGCTTTGAATCCGCCTGGAAAGTGCACGGCATTGAGACTGATAGGCGTGTAGTATTATTCATTCCTCTTGCCAGCTCCACAACTGCTTCGGCAGCCAGCGTGCGTGAGCAGAACGCGAAATGAAGCGATTGAACCGGCTTGGGAAGCCAACCATTGCATTTCGGCGGAAGAAAAAGATTTAGGCCTAGGCGACGCCTCCCTCTTTCTCGCAGCGGCTTACGCGAAGGTCACTTTCAAAGAACTTTACCAAATCAGTTTGAATTCGATGCCTGGCGATTCCTGAGCAAACATGTCCCGCAGAGAGTTTCTATCACGAAGGGTGAGGGACAAGACTTGCGACAAGAAAGCCAATATTTCCAAAACCGCCAGTGAAGAAGTCACCGTTGTGAACGGATTCCTGGAAGGCGATCGCGAACGAGAGCTATCCTTCCAACCACTACCTTTTCCTTGGAGTGACACATGACTTCCTAGACCAAAGTTTGCTCAACCAGACAGTCAGTCTCGGCTGGGGGGAATGGGATTCCGAAAACTGCGTACCCAGCGGATGTTCGTCGCCATCACGCTCTCGACAACCGCTCGAACCTCATCAGGCTCATAGGGGTCGTGTTCAAGTTCGTGCTCTAGAGTTTCCAGTTTTTTGCGGATCAAATAACCCTGCATACTTTGGTAACGCCTTACTTCACCGTAACGTAAAAAAGTTCCTACCTCCAACCGCCGACTCCACTCCTCCCAGACTGGCAGCCAAAACAGCGCGTGTTCAACGTCACCACTATTCGCCGCTGACAAACATTCCACACGCGCCAGGGCTATTTCCTCTAGGCACTCATCTGGCGATGGATAATAGGCGTAGCAGGCGACAACACTTAACCCAATCAATCCGGCAAGCATCGTTGCTCCGATCACACGTGGCGGAACGATGATGTCAAAACGCCCACCTGAGAGTTCCTCGCCATGCATCGCATCCTCGACTGCCAATCGGCTTTCGTCGAATCGAAAGATACGCGCAACGATGCCGACCAATATCAAGCCCGCAAGAGCAGCCAACGCGACTACCCCAGCAATGCTCGACTGCTTAACAACCGCTTCTTTCGACGTCTGCCACAGGTTCTGTTGGTAGGCAGAAAGTGGATTCGCATAGATATCGAAGGCATGTGTGTGACCGGCCGGTGTGACGCCCGGTGGCATCAGTGGTTGGTTGATTCCGTAAGAGATAGCCAACACAATCCCCAAGAGTGCCGTAAACCATAACAGCGAGGGCTTCCATCCAAACTGTCTTGCAAACCAAAACAGCGTGGCAAGGTTGATGCCTGCTCCAAGAATCAGCAAGGCGAAGGCTGCACCCGGAGAATTGGCGTGTTGGAACATCATGCCCAACTGGCTCATTGCCAACATCGGCGTGGCATAGATCGGCACGGATACGGCCATCATCGTAATGGGCGCCAGCGGATCATCGCTTTCTACGCGGTTCTGCATTGCACCATATGGCAAGACGGCTGCCAAAATTGCGAGACCCGAGAGGGCAATGAAACTTAATGCAAGTGGTTTTCCCGTGGCATCGCGAGCCATATGAATAAAGGAAGCTGCCAACCGTCGCAAGCCGATCAGATTACCATCCAATTCATTCACACTCTCGTCACTTGTCTTCTGCCGCTGACCCAATGCATCCCACAGCAAACCAAGTAGCGTCACGATCACGAGAGACCCAACCGCAAATAGAACGATGACCAAAGGTCGGCTCAACGTCAGTCCGTACAGCAACGATAACGGATTAAATAGAGGTGCGGACAACGCAAAGGCTGACATCGCACCAGGCCTTACGCCGGATTTTCGCATTTGGATCAGGATTGGCAGTACGCCAATCGAACACACCGGCAGTAGCATGCCGACCAGCCACGATTGCGGTAAACTCCGCAAAGAATCACCGCCAAATATCCGCCTTGTCCCATCACTGCCCATGTAATAGCGGAGCAGCGCTGCCACCAACAAACCGACCAACAGCGTGGGTGCGGACGCTAGTAATCCTTGAGTGACGCGAATCAATCCTCCGACCAGCATTGCTTCAGGTGAATTCATGTTGTCGATACCATCAGTGTTGTAGGTTCTCAGGAAGATTTCGCAGCGACTGTTCGATCAGTTGACAAAGTGCCGACGCCTGATCGCGATGAGCCTTGGTCAACTCGCCGCCGGCAGCGTTGAGTTCAGCGGTTAAAGAGTTAGCCGCACTTTCGATTTGATTCCAATCTTGCTCAGGCAGATTTGTGTCCGCAGCAATCGCAGGAATCCAACTGACGATGTCCGCAATTTGATCTTGCGCATTTTTCTCACCCCCACCGTGCTCATGACCGTGGTCGTCCCCATGCTCATGACCGTGCTCATCAGCATGGTGGTGGTCATTCGAGTTGTGCTGTTGATCTACCTGTGCATCCGCGGGATTGAGCCTTTCGCGGATTTTTGAGACAGCGTCGTCGAGATCGACAGGCCAATGGTGGGGAACCTCATGATCATGCTCGAAGTGCGATGCCTTTGGCACCTCTTCGTTCGCGCATCCTGCGAGGGCAATGAACGCAATGATTGGAAAAAGTTGCTTTTGCATCACTGATACTCCGGCGTGGGTACGGAATTCATGATTCGGTCAATCACAGAGTCAACTGTTTCACCATGGGTTAATAAACGAACTGACAGCACCGAATGTGCGACATCTGTCACATCGGTTGGTGTGACAAAAGTGCGTCCTTTCAACATCGCCCACGCTTGCGAGATTGCTTGCCATTGCATCATGCCTCTTGGGCTGACACCCAGTTCAACCGCTTCGTCTTGACGACTCGCCTCCACTAAGTCAAGAAGGTACTCAGCGACGCGTGGATGAACGCTAACAGCTTGGACCTGTCGCTGCAGACTGCGCAAGTCATCGAGCGAAAGTGGCGATGCTGACGCCGCATTCTCGCTGGGTTGTTCGTCTGCTGTTGCAAGTACTTCCCGCTGCAGGATCCTTCTTTGTGCATCGCGATCCGGGTAGCCGATCTGCAGCTTAATCGCGAACCGATCTAACTGAGCTTCGGGCAACGGGTAAGCACCATGAGAATCAATGGGGTTCTGCGTAGCAATCACAAAAAAAGTGGGTGAAAGCGATTGCGGTTCACCGTCAATCGTGACCTGTCGTTCCGCCATCGCCTCTAAAAGGGCACTCTGCGTTCGCGGCGTTGTGCGATTCAGTTCATCTGCCAAGAGCACATCCGCGAAAACAGGACCGGGGTGAAACTCGAACTCCCGAATCTTTTGATTGAACATACTGAAGCCTGTGATGTCAGCAGGCATGAGATCGGGAGTACACTGCACGCGTGCCAACCGCCCCTGAATACCCTCGGCAATCGCCTTGGCCAAGGTCGTTTTCCCGGTACCTGGAAGATCATCCAGTAACAGATGCCCACGTGAAAGCAGACACGCTATCGCCAAGTCAATTTGCTTTTCTTTTCCCAGCAGGATGATGCTCAGGTAATCACGCAAAGTCGAAACTTGACCTGATGATTCGATATTAACCGAATCTGTTGTTGAATTACTGCTAGCTGTCGATCTCATGATGTCGACTCCTGGGTCATTTGATTGATCGTTCGGATTTGAAGAGAGCCAACCAAGCCCGTCGCATTAGAAGTGGCGACATCCTCGCCATTTCCGAAGCACAGTGCATCGGCCGCATCGCAGAACCGTGCCGCTGCACCGGAAATGGTTGCGTCAGCGATTGTCAATTGTTCGAGCCAAGCTCGCTGTGTCTTCCCGACGGGGCGGGCTTGTCCGGCGAGTCGCGCCCGCGTTTCAATGATTCGGATGGCCAATTGAATTCGCCGACGGGGTGGCAGCCATCCCGAAAAACTCCAACTGAGCGTGAGCAGCCAATCAATCCACACACGTCGCGTGAGGTAGACGCTACCAAATGCCATAATCCCACCGATCAGAAATGGCCAACTGGCTGCAGCCCAGCGACGAGCGACCAACCACAACGATGGACGATACACCGGCTGCAGATACCCCGGTGTCGGCTCGATTTCGATCCAACGGTCATCATCCAATTGGACTTCGGTCCACACGTGTATATCTCTCGGCAACACCGATGCATGGCCAGCTGCCATGTCAAATGCATCCGGGCGAACATAGAATCCGGCAGCGAGCCGTGATGGCAGTCCGAGCTTCCGCGCCAACAAGGCAACCGTGGTCGCGAACAAATGATCGCCACCGCTACGCGATGTCAAGAATTCATTCAGGGAAGATGATGCCGCCTCCCCGTCACGTGCGAAGATGAATTCGCTACGGAGCTTCTCGACACAACCGGCAAGCTGATCAGCAGGAGTCTTGTCTTGATCAGCCGTCGTCAGAATGAGATCCTGCAACATACTCGCAGTTGATTCGTCAATCTGATCAAAACCTGATATCCCGATTTCTGGCCGCGTGACAAGGCGATCTCGAATTTCATCTTCCGTAATTTGCATGCTCGCCACATGAACGACGGTCAAGGATGGGACTCGGTCGCGACCCGGCATGAAATAACTGCCGTCCTCCGCAATGCCAAAGAAATCTTGTCGCTCAACCTCCTTCACATGAATACCGACGGACATCATTGGCGTTGGTATCCGCTGGGAATCGAGTCGAATAACTTTCAACAAACCGACACTCACAGCGTCTGGCTGGTGTGTCAAAAACTGACGCAGACTTGGCTCAAAGAACCACGGCGCACCGCCGATATCGCCACGTACAAGCGTTTCGTTTTTTGGATCCTTTGACTGCGACCAATCACTACCGTCAAATGTGTCATACCGCTGCATCGCCAGACGGATGCCAGTCGGACCATCCCATTGCACCACCGCTGGCTCCCTTGCATCGTTCAAATGAAGATGCTTCTTCGGCGGCATTCGCTCAGTTGAAAACGCCCCGCCCCCCTGTTCACTCTTCGCTGCCCGTTCATGCATGGAAATTGCAGTCTTGTTTCCAATCGCTTGCCGCTTCTCCCAAATGCTTTTCTTCATTGGCTCGCCGATCATGTCATTTGCCATGTCGAACAAACTGGTATCGGTTGACTCCAGAAAAACATCAGAATCGACAGCACCGAATGCTTCAGCATGATCTTTAGCTGCGATTGCTGCGTCTCCAGTACCGACACCGCCACGCGCTGCCGGGTCGGACCAAACGCTGCCCCCGCTGGTAGGCATGAAACCGAACAATAGACGTTCTGATTTCAAACCCCGCCCTGATACCGCATAAGCCCCAATGACCAACACCAACAGAGTCAACAGCGCGACACTTGGGCGCAGGCCATGGCTCCGTTGAACCGAAGCAGGCATCGCCAATTCAAGACGTTCCCAATGGTTGGCGACCAAGTGCCAGACGCAGAGAAGCATCCATGCCACCGGAAACACAATCGCGTAACTAGCATCCGAGATGGATGCACAGAAGAGGACCAGAAATCCACTTGTGATCAGCGACGCTGCCCGAGTTCGATTGGTTGTCGCAACCACTGCAATGGCTAGTGAGAACGCACCGAATGTGGATAGCGCTGACATTTCAAACGCGATCGGCGAACCGAATCCACGAGCGACCAAACCAAATAGGGTTGGCAATAGAACGAGAACCAATAACGCGAAAATCGAAAAATGCTTTGCTTTGCTCCATCGGTCACCAAGAGACAGAACCCACGCTGCGGTCGCGCTGACGACCAACAGGCTGCCCATTTCGCCGAGGAACCAAACCTGTGATTCCACGAAATATCGCAAAGGCAATACTGATACGATGCCCAAAATTGCTAACGCGACCGTCTCGATTTTTTTACGCGACCAAACTTGCATCGCTCGCCCCCACCCAAAACGGAAGCAACTGGCTGGACAAACCTTGATCGCGACAAATCACACGATGCGTATGCCGGTCAGTGATTCGTTGATGCACCGAGGGGTCCAACATGCAAACCGTGACGTCACCACTACTGTTTGACGAAATCGTGATCGAGACAGAATCAAGCAATGGCTGTGCGTTAGAGGAACCGACACACCCATCAGCCGGAATATCAGCCAAACGATCCATCGTCTGCACGAACCCGTCCCAACCTCGCCTCACTTGAAGGCATTGCTGACCAACATGCACTTGCAAAGGAACCGCTGAATGATGCAGGTTCGCCAATAGGCTCGCAGCAACTCGGATGCGATCAGCTAGTTGATCACGACTGCCGGATTCATTACCGACATCGACAATGACTTGGACGATCGGACGCTGTGGACCGCAACGATCTGTAACCACCAACTCACCCGACCGAGCCGTCGCGATCCAATTGACCTGACGCATGGAATCACCATGACGGTATTCACGGATACCACGAAAATCACCCGCACGGCCACTACGATTGCCTTCGCCAGATTCACTTGCTCTTCGACCAGTCATCGCAGTCTCGCCTGCCATGGGATAGATCTTGGGCCAAACGGTGATCGGTGACACATCTTTGAGTTTTCGCTTGGCGGTCCAAATCCCGAACGGGAACGAGCACGTTAGCACGGCGTCCCCGCTTGGATAGCGGCCCCGCAACTCAGGGCGAATTGAAATCCGATAAGTCGAGATTGCCATCGCTCGCACAAATGCGAGGGCAACAGTGGGGATATCCGCCTCGTCCACAAGCTCGCGTTTTCGGTCGAAGAAGCCTTCGACCGCCAAGCCCCAAATTGGAAGCGGCCATCGGTTTGTCAGCTCAACCCGTAGCTCGCACGAGTCATCTTCATGAACCTGCTGCTTATCAGGACTCAAGCCACATCCGACAGCACGAACTGCGATTGCTGGCCAAACCATGCCAACGGCAATTAAAAACGCAAGTGACGCAGCAAGAGTCCAACCGATGGGGGCGACGTACAGTCCCACGATGACACTTGCGGCGGTCGCCAGCACGAACCAACCGACGGGTTCTTTTAACCAAAAAACAAAACGATTGGCCCAGGGACAAAAATCGGTAGTCAGCAGGCGTGCTACCAAACCCTTGCCCTCGGACGCAGCATGGACCGTTGCCATGGGTGCGTACCTCAGGTAAGCAAATAAGAACAGGAGAGAGCTTTCGACGAGTTCTTTAAACTCGCGGCGGCCCTCTCACCGAGATGCTTTTCCACGGTCGGCCAAGCGCGAGCAAACCAACGGGAACGGGGACCGTGAATTCCCCGTGCTGCTGAAGCTCCGCTGTCGCTGGTTCGGCGATCTTTGCGGCCGCTCGTGAAGTAAAGAAACTCTGACAAACGCTGCAGCGGTCGGAGTCGTGCTCGACTGGGTAGCCGTTCTCAACCGGACAGCTGCGTTCAGCTGGAGCGGAATCACCCCGGCTTTGCGTCGCCACACCGCTGGGCTCGCCAGCCGAAGAATTCACATGCGAACGTGAACAACAATCGTGCCGGTCAGGTGCATTTGCGACTTGCGCGACAACACTCGTCGAACGAGAGTCACCGACGCAAGAGAACCCACCATTGCTCTGGACACCAGCACTCTCGCAATCAGCGTCCTGGCAACTGGCACTCTCGCAACCAGTGTTTAGACAACCGACGTGCAGCCAGCCAGCGACGTTGCCCATCAGCAACGATGCAATGCAAAGATACGCGGTTAGCTGGGGGCGGAAATTCAAGGCCAGATCCAACGAGTAACAACCATTCAGAGAGATCTGTAGCGAGGCAATGGCTCACGCAACAGCAAACCGTCCGGTCCGACCAGGGAACAGTTCAAGTGTCATCACTGACGTACGAGAGGTCAATGGACTCGGTTCATCTCACCACATTTCTTTACAGAAACATCGCCAGAAAAACCAGGGCGCCTCTTGACGAACCCAAATCGCGTATCCATCGTAGTTCACGGACAATTCCTAGCTCGCCCCCTGGATGGTGCGGGAATATTTCGCCACGCTCCTTCGCGACTCAGGCTGTCCGATCACTCGCTGTCGGTTTTCTGGCAATCTTGGCCACCATCGGCCACGCTTCAGCTTCGCTGCATATGTCTAGCTGTGAGCACCATGCTCAAGATCTGACCACCGCGGCAATCCCGGCAGCGGCCAGCGACTGTTGCTTAGGGTTCCGCGGTCGACCCGCGTCCGAATGTTCTGTTCCTTGCCATGAACGACTGCACGGGTTTCTTGGACGGGCAGGCACAAGAGCCCAACGTGGACAAAATTGGTCAGCTTGGTCGACCCTACCACGACTGAGCGGATCGGCGCTAGCCGCCGGTGCTTTCGATATCTGCCCGGGCGCGATTTGATCCCCCGAAGATACTTCGGCGTGAAGCGATGTTCCAACGCAACCACTCCTGCCGGAGCTGCATCGTTTCGCTCCTGAAGCCAGCCTACCTGCCCTCCGAGCAGCTTGGTCGACCCTACCACGACTGAGCGGATCGGCGCTAGCCGCCGGTGCTTTCGATATCTGCCCGGGCGCGATTTCGCAGCCACGCTGGGGACATCAACCCTGGGAACAGCGATGAAGCACAGCATGGCCCGACGTCTCGCTGTCGAAACCAACAAAACTCAGACAAGGCCAATCGAGATCCCCATCATTCGGCATTCCGGGCATCTCGATTCTTCCCGCGAAGCTCACCATCACGAACGGAAACGAGAACGCTATAATTCAGCTGCCACCATGTCTTTCAGAGGACAATTCCTTGCCCGAATCGAACATAGACCCCTACCACAAATGGCTGGGCATCTCTCCAAAGGATCAACCAGCAAATCATTATCGGTTGCTCGGTGTTGATCCTTTCGAAACAGACCTCGATGTGATTGAATCGGCGGCGGCGCGACAGATCAGTCACGTTCGATCCTTCTCGCTGGGCCCCCATGCTGAGCTGTCACAAGCGGTGCTGAATCAATTGGCAAAGGCACGCTCCACTCTGTTGAATCCTCAAACCAAGATCGCTTACGACCAAAAACTAAAGCAAACACTCAACTTGGGTGCCGATACCCAACCCAAGCAGAAACCACAAACGATACCGGAACTGAAGTCTCCCCCAAGTTCAGTCCCACGAACTCGGTCAACACGCCCCAAATCAACCAGTCGTACCAAATCACGAAAAGCAACATCAAGCAAGGTACCGGTCTGGCTTTATGCCGCGGGCGGTGCTGCCCTCGTTATCTTGCCGATCTTATTTTTCATCTGGAACTCCGATAAACCGAAGCAACCAAACTCGATTCTTGCTGATTCCAACGCAGCCGTTGCTGAACCCAACGCATCACCTGCCGCGGCGGAGCAACCTATTGCTGAACCCAATACGCCAGCCAATGAATCGAGCTTGAATCTGGACAATCTTCAAACCCCGCAAGAAACGTCTCCTCCCCCATCCGTTCCGCCCTCCACCTCCCCACCAACGGCAACACCTGCCAATCAATCCACCGAACAGATTGCCACGAGTTCGCCGGAATCAACCGAACTGAACCGGCCTAACACATCATCTATCGCAAATCCGTCGCCGTCGAATCAAACCGATCAAAATCCTGAAGCTGAATGGATCGAATTGTTTAACGGGCGAGACCTGAGCGGATGGTATGGCGGGGGGCACCGCGATGGACAGCGAGTCAGCCAGAAACGCAGAGACGAACAATGGAAAGTAACGAACGGTGAGCTGCGATGGCTTGGTAAACGCGCCGAAATTGACCTATTCACCGACCAGGCTTTTGGCAATTTTGAATTGTCTGTTGAATGGAAACTTCCTTCCGATGGCGATAGCGGAATCCTATTGCGCGGTTACCCTCAGGTGCAAATGTGGGATCCCGCCTCAAGAAAAACCCCAAAGGCCGCTGTCGGATCCGGTGGCCTTTACAACAACAAGCAGCACTCGAGCACCCCCGACGTGAAAGCCGATCGAGTCGCGGGGCAATGGAACCACTTTCTGATCCGCATGATCGGCAACCGGGTCACGGTCCAACTCAATGACCGTCTCGTGGTCGACAATGTCGAGATGGAAGATTTTCGGAATCCCAGGCAACCAATCGCTGCGAAGGGCCCCATTGGGCTGCAGGGTTTCAGTGGGGCTGTGGCCTTCCGAAACATTCGAATTCGCGAACTCAACGTAGACAAACCAACATCCCCAATTGCCGCACAGAACAGATAAGGCGAACCGCCACAACTCGACCCGAACGCGGCTCCTCCTGCCGGCTTTCCGCTCGATGCTCGACAAACAAGAGCAACCCAAGAGACCTGGGTCGAGCACCTTGGCATTGACGTTGAGATCGAGAACTCCAACGGGATGAAGCTTCGGGTGGTCCCACCAGACACGTTCATGATGGGCAGCGAGGAGGGAAATGCTCGTCAAAAACCAGTCCACCAAGTTACACTCGCAAAGCCCTTCGTGATCGGGGTTCATGAAGTCATCCAAGATCAATAAGAACAAGTGATGGGGACGAACACCAGTCACCCCAAAGGCCCAAGAATCTGGTGGAGCATCTAAGTTGGAATGATGCGGTGGAGTTCTGCCGCAAGCTATCAGCGTTACCGCTAGAGAGATCCGCAGGCCGGGTGTACCGACTGCCGCAAGAAGCAGAATGGGGATATGCCTGTCGGTCTGGTTCAGCCGCAAGGTTTAGCGTTGGAGACGAGGGTCTTGGGCTACGCTACGCGGCCGGGGATAGCGTTAATTCCGTAAGGAAAAGAACACATCCAGTTGGAAGCAAACGCTCCAACACTTGAGGGCTATACGATATGCACGGAAATGCTTGGGAGTATTGCCAAGACCGGGCGGGAGCCTAGCCCAATGTTCAAGCCATCAATCCAATGGGCCCTGCATCTCGCTCGCACCACGTACTCCGTGGCGGCAGCTGGCGAGACGATGCCATTTATTGCCGATCAGCATTCCGCCACCAAAACGTCCCTTCGGGCCGTGATAACAACAGTGGATTCCGCGTGGCTCTAAAGTCGCTCGAGTAGATCAGCCGAGCCGCAGGGAAAACGCCAGACCGCAAACCGTGCCAAGAAACACCGCGATCAGGTCGGCAGAGTAGCCTCCACTTCTCATATCACTGTCAGGTGGGAAGCGACACTGCATCGCGAGTTGTACTTAAGCGAACTCGATTTCAGCATTTCAATTACACAAAGATTTGATGACGGGGAGTGCCAAGATGCTTTGTGCAATCCGATCCCCAGTCCAGTTCAGTTCCACAGATGGAAAATCGCCGCACGTCGCGCTGGCAACCAAAGCCGATGATCCCGAAAGGCGTTGAAACTTCGGATTGGTTCCCCAGCAAATAATGATCATCTTCCGCCAAAAGAACCGTAGAGCTTTCCAGATATCGCTCGCTGATTCTGATCGAATTGGGCTTGCCCCTTACGACCCTGACTGGTTCCGCACGAGCACCAACGCTTGCCTAAAGCGCGCCTTTCCCCGTCAAAACTACATTAACGGTGCGAAGCAATATCTTGAGGTCATTCCTCAAGCAGCAATGACGAAGATAGAGAAGATCGTAACGAACTTTTCGTTTGAAACTGTCGTTGTCGTAGCCGTTTTCGATTTGCGCTACGCCGGTTAAGCCAGGTTTTAGTTGCAAGCGGTCCAGATAGTCTGGGACCTTTGCTGTAAGTTCCTCAATAAACTCTGGGCGTTCAGGCCTTGGACCGACAAGCGACATATCCCCACGCAAAACGTTCCATAACTGAGGTAGTTCGTCGATCCGCGTCTTACGCATGAATCTTCCCAGTCGCGTCACGCGTGGATCGTTCTGTACCGCAAATTGAGCACCATTTTTTTCGGCATCGATGGCCATCGTGCGAAACTTGTACAGTGTAAAGATCATGCCGTATCCGGTTTCTTGCCTTCGCTTCAAGAACAGGCGTCGTTCGGAGTGGTCGACGGCAACTCCGCTGCTTCTGCGGTCAATGACGTCACGATTCCGGCGATTCAGTCCCACTCGTTGTTGGCTGAAGATCGCAGATCCTGGTGAACTGATTTTCACGGCCAATGCGGCAAGCAGCATAAGCGGCCACAGCAGCAGGATTCCAATCGTTGCCGCGAACACATCGAGAGCTCGCTTTGCTAGTTGTGTCGCTTCGGGGAGAGGTTCGACAATTCCCCGGTTGGGATTCGTCGAGATTGCAAGTAACCAATCAACATGCGGATCCGGTACACCTGCAACAAAATCACAGATCGCATCTGGCGTTGCTGTCGGTTCTACTTCCGGCGAACTGACACATTCCGAGGGGGCGACATAGTGACCGACCTCACCCGAGTGTATTTGACTGGCTGATTGATGCATGCGTGCGACTGTTTTGTTGTGCGTTACCCTTGAAAACTATGGTTTGAGTTGATGCTCAAAGTGCCCGAAACAATCTCGATTCGTGCTCAATCCGGCGGCCGAGTGGAAAGTTACCGTTTGTAACGGTCGTGATCCTCCACCGCCGTCACCCCCAGCTCCTAAATGAGTGAATTCCTGAGCCGCTCTCCTGCCCCAGGTTGAGCCCCCGTTCGTGCCATCCGGACCTAATTCAGAAAAACGTGGTGCGGCAAATACCGCGAATATTGAATTTTAAAGAAGAGCGAATGTTGTGGTTTGAGGCTTGCAACACAACTATCGACCACAGCAGATCAAACATTGTCCCGTTTGCTGAAATTGCTCGAGCGATCACGTTTCATGACAACGACGAATTGTTGCGCTTCGCCTCGCCAACAGCAAGAGTGAGGTGGCATGACTGATCCGTTGTACCGAGACTTACTCGCAAACGCTGATTCCGTCGGCGGTACGATCGAGTTGAGTCTTTCTCGTCGGTCAGCTTCCAATTCAAGTTTTCAAGTCCTGAAAAGAAGATTCGCAACTGCTCAGTTTCGTCATGAATGCTACCCAGAAGATCAAACCGATAAGAAACGTGACCGACGTGATTTGATACGCTGCAATTCACAGCCGGCCAGATCACGACAACCAACTCCAAGAATCGATTGGGCTCTTCACTAGCCCATGGATGAATCCATTCAGTAACCAGACCGATAGCTACGCAACCCACAATCGCGCCGCCCATCCACGCTAACTGCTCGGCATCGTTCAAGAACCTGAAGTAACCGGAGATCACTGCACCTGCGATTCCGCCACCGACCCCCGCCCGTTTCCATCTGAGGCGATCGTCGTCAGCAGTTTCTTGGATAAGCGTTTCAACCGTTTTTTGCTTTGCTTTTTTCGACCGGGGAACGTTCAAGATTCAACCTTGGGCGGTTTCTTTAGAGGCATTCCGAATCGTTCTGACCACAACCTCCGATAGACGATCGAATCGGAAGCACTCTTGATTCTACCACACCTCCACCGGCACCTTGACCTTACCAAGAAGACGCAAGTTGTGATTGAGAGCGGATCAATAGCGACCCAACGCAATTTCTAGATAACACAGCAGAGTATCGTCCCGAGATTGATGAACGAAGGAGTATCCACCGTACAACCCACCGGCCAGTCCCTTATGTATCATTCGTAAGTTAAAATGTCTCCCACAGATCGTTCATTTATCCATGATTCCCCGACCAACTTTACGCGGGTTCACAACCATGCTTCTTTTGGTTGGCTTCAACTCATCTTCATGGGCCAACCCGTCACGACCAAACGTGCTACAGATTCTTTCCGATGATCACAGCGTCCCGCACGTGAGCTGTTACGACAACGAGAACACAAGGCGGTTCAGGATTACTCCCAACCTGCAAAAGTTTGCTGGGCAGGGAATGCGGTTTGATCGGGCTTACACATCCGCGCCGCAATGTGCGCCGTCATGAATTTCGATTTTTGCGTGTCGTTCTCCCGTCAGTTTAGGGGTCACTCGATTCGGGCAGCCGCCGCGCGCGGACGCTCAGTTCTTCACAGACGTCCTTCGTGCAGGTGGATATTGGGTGGGACTGGACGGACGCCATCAGCATCTTGACGGCCGCATCCGCGAAGACGAGCACATTGACAGAGCGTTGCGAGAAGCCGGCATGCAAGGTTGCGACAAACGATTTGACCACTTCGTACGGTTTGCGAACAAAAAAAAACCGGTTGATGCAGGTTGCGAACCGGGTGAGCGCGGCTCTAGACAAAGTCCCCAACAATAAACCTTTCTTTCTTTACTTTGGCTTCAATCAACCGCATCGAAAATTTCCTCAGAAGCATGACGGCATCGATCCGAGCAAGTTAGAACTTCCGCCTGACTGACCTGCTCTTCGGATCGACTACGCAAGGTATCTCGCGTCCGTTCGAGAACTTGACCAGGGGTTTGGACAGATCATTCAGCCTTTGAAGACCCGTGGAATGGAAGACAACACGCTGGTCATCTTTTTGGGTGATAACGGCGAAGCAATGCTCCGCGGCAAGGGCACTTTACTGGCCCGTGGCACTCACGTTCCGTTGATCATTCGCTGGCCCGGCCGCACCAAGCCGGAATCAGCCTCGTCGGCACTTGGCTGCGGTACAGATCTTGGCCCAACAATCCTCGCCGCATGTGGAATGCGATCGCTCAAAGAGATGACCGGCATCAGTTTTGTTCAGCAACTTCTCGGCGAGAAAACGGAAACTCGGCAGTACGTTTACGCCGAACGTGGCTGGCACTGGGGACCGATCACCCGCACCGATGGTTTGGATCTTTCGCGTTCAATCACTTCGAAACGTTACCGCTACATTTATAATGCTTTGCCGAACCGCAGTCACACGCCGGTCGACATGTCCAACAAACCTGCCTGGGCGGCCATTCAGAAAGCACATAACGAGAACAAACTATCGTCATTGCACCAGCGGCTCTACTTCCAAAACCCGCGACCGATCGTCGAGTTGTATGATCTGGCCAACGACCCAATGGAACTCAACAATCTGGCGGGAAAAAAACGATGATGAAGTGGAAAAGACCCTTCGTCAGGAACTTGTAAGCTGGATGATCCGCGAGCATGATTTTTTGCCACTGCCTACACATGCATTGCAGCTAGCAAAGTGAGGTTCACGAATCGACTCAAATTGATCGACGAATTCCCAAGCACAAATTACTTGCAACAGAGGCTTGGTCCAGATTCAGATCAAAGAGCACACCGAAAGCAACTGCTTCGAATCGCGATGTCATGGGGCCAAGAGATGAACCTTGTGTGTATTGTTTCGTCACGATCATCGAGAACGGAACCGACAGAGCTTATGTAGTGAATTCATATTGCGGAGAGACAACCACCCCACATACCTGCGAGATTGCGAGAAAAAAGCCTTCGCTGCATACTTCGATCGCAACGATAATTTGTTTCGTTTGCCGGATGACGACTCGCCTTTGGTCTCAAATGATTCGATGTGGATGCCCAATTCATCACGACGCCGAATGAACACGGTCAATAATCGACTCCAACCTATCTGGATCACTTATTGGCCGAACATGGTGGAACTCAATCCGCGCAACGATGCATGTTCCCTACCGAATTACTTGTAAGGATGATCTTACTTTGAGATGCGGTCGAACTCGAAAAACCTGTTATTCCAAATGAGCAATTGCTAGAATGGCAGACGTTTCCGTCGGAATGATAGACCTCACTCCTCCCCGTTTAAAGAAGACTGGAGGAATGTTCATTCAGCGACCCAAGTGCCGAAGCATGTTGACTTTGACGCAATGTGATCGAAGTCGTGAATCCCAGCACCATCGGCAATTTGCTTTCACCGTAATTGGACAAACATGGGTCACATTCGGTCACTCCTCACAAGCCTCCGACATGTGAGAAGTTCGGCAGAATCATGTCGCCGACGTTTATCAACGATTGAGACGTTGGAAAACCGCCTGGTCTTGTCGGTCTCGGCATCCTAGCAACTATTCGCATATTTGCTGAACCGGGCCCGCACCGATCCGATCGTTTATCAAACCGAACACAATCTTAATGTTGACCTCTCGACGGTGCCGATTCGCCTACCCTTAGCCATCAACACCAATCTGTTCTCCTCCGGCGGCTTTAAGGCGGAAGAGATGGCGACTCGAAACAACTTCGCACATACAAGTCCCTACACTGGGCATCCAAGCAAACTGACGCGAACACATGGCTACGATTTGGACGCGTCCTTTACCGATAACGCAAATTCCGGCGAATCTTTTTTGGGCGGCCCATCAACAGCTAGCGAATCCTCCAAAACGCTCATCGTTGCCGCAAACACTCCTCCACCAGGCCACCGCATTCACCTGATGAGAATTGATGGGAACAATTCAAAGAACCGTGAGATTGGTATTGGATACGGCTAAAACAATTCAGCAACGAATCATCACTACTGGGCCATTCATGCCGCCTGCTCCGAGCCGGAAGATCCGTTTCTGACGGGAGTTGTCTTCTACGATGCGAATGGGAAAGAACGTTACGACAAGAATGAAGGTCAGAGCAGCGTGACCGTCAGTGCGGGCAGTTTTTCAACCACCACTAACTCGGCAAGTGGATGGTCCACCGCCGTGCCCGATGGTGAGTATACGGTCAGTGCCCCAGACGGAACCTCCTCCGGGATAGTCCATGCTCCCCGGCAAATGCGGGCAAAATTCGCATTTGGTTGACATTGTTTTCCCCAACACACAAAACACCAAACGCACTTTGGAGACGCCAGGGGTAGCGTATTACCGCCAAGACGGCAAAGATTGATTTTCGCACGAAACTGCCAAACGACTTGCAGAATGACCGCTTACTTTCTACGAGAGAGTTTCGATGGTTTGGCTGGCGACGATTCCATGCATACGGGTTAGCAAACAGGAACACGATCATTACAAAACAAAAACGCAAGTCTGGCGGGCCGAACATGGCTGAGCGAGCCGACAAGTTCAGGCTGTACGAACAATCGGTTCAGGCACCGGACCATGAAGTCAAATTTCTGGATCAGGCTTACCGGGAAGCCCACGGTCGCGCCCCGGTCTCACTCGCAGAAGATTTCTGCGGCACTTTCGCGGTTAGTTGCCAGTGGGTCAAATCGGATCACCGCCGCACAGCAGTAGCGGTCGAGACATGCGAGGAAACACTGCAGTGGGGTCGCGACAACAACTTGGCAAAGCTAGACGCCGGGCAGCAACGTCGAGTTGAGTTGAAAAGACAGGACGCGCGCACCAAGAATTCACACCAAGTCGATGTGCTTACTGCACAAAACTTTTCTTTCTGGATTCTCAAACAGCGGAGCGGAGTGATCGAGTACTTTCAAGCGGCGCGATCCAATCTGGCCGAAGATGGCATGATGGTGCTCGACATGTTTGGCGGTGCAGAGTGCCGCACCGAAGGTTTATCTCATCGAACAACCATCCAAGATGGAAAAAGAAACTTCCGCTACGACTGGACGCAAGTCTCATTCAATCCGATCAACTCTGACCTATGTTGCTCGATCGGTTTTTCCTTTCCAGATGGCAGCCGGATGCAGGATGCCTTTGTCTACCACTGGCGACTGTGGACGATCACCGAAGTCCGCGAGATGCTGATCGAAGCCGGTTTCGCTGCGACGCATGTTTATTGGTTAATCGAATCGGAAGAGGAGCTCGAGTGGGGGCGGTGCGAAACCGCACCAAGCGATGCGAGTTGGACCTGTTACATCGTCGGACTTAAATGAGGTCACCGATTTTTAGTTACGGCAACCGCAGCCGAACAAGGCGTACTACACAAAACAAAATCCCCGGCATTTCGTCGCGAGGACTTACGCTTGCCCCTAACACTGGGCGAGCGGAAGTTCGCTTTTCTCTTTCCAAACACCGACCTGTCAATTCGGTTGGCCGGATATTCGGGCGGAGGATTCTGTAGCGTCCGCCCTACCCTCACCCATCGATCATTACAGCTAAAGCTTGATACGCATCACTCAAGAGCACCCTTGCAAACTAATGTTATCCAACTCGATCGTGAGTGCCACGAACGAGCCTCGAAATCCTGTGGAACAACGGGGTTTCTGAAGTTGTTCCAATGATCGAGAAACCGAGTCGCTCCGGACCGCCCGTTGTTCTATTCCATTTGCGATGCAATCTGTCACCCGGATCGGCCCCAAATAAATGCGATGAACGCTCCACTGTTTTCTGAACAAGAGAACGCCAGCATGTCGATCGCAAACCTCTGGTGCCCCGTGCGGAGGCATCGACTTTCCCCACGCGGAGGCGTAGACATTGACCGCAAAGCGGTGTACGAGATTGGCACTTAGTTATCAATCCACTGATCTTGACTGCGTGAGAATTCAAATGAGTATTTCTGTGAAGCACTTCGTCGGCATGCTGTTTCTGTTTTCGATGCTTGCGATTAACGCTTCCTCGAACATCGCACGCGGTGACGATGGTTCATTTTTAAGCTGCTATCGATGCACCACCGGATTCCCCGGCGCACCCACGTTGGTATTCAAAGGAGTGGTCAGCAGTTCAAACAAAACGAGCCATGGAGTGGGCCACCTAAGTTGGACAGTCAGCCCGCCGATCAATGAGGAGCTGCCAATGCATGGTCACTTCACTCAAAACGGCAAAGAAATCAAACTTGTCGCCGTCGGGGCAAAACCAGACGCGATGCTGTCTGTGTTGCTTATCTTGCCCGACGGTTGGGGAAAACCTGGCAAGGCTCATTTCAAGTGGTATGCCAACGACAAATTTGGAGCGAGCAGCGAGTTTGTCCCCGCAAAACCATGCCAGGACGAGACAAAAAGCAACAACGCTGATCAATAGCGTGAACCTTCGGTGCGAATCACGATCGATCCAACGAGAGCAACATTCAGAAGCGTTCGTCCGAGGTTTCTGCGAACGTCGTATTCTCTTCCCGACGAGTCGCGACTGCTGAGGGTAGAACCGCGCTCACCCGGTGACGCGACTCTGCTTGCCCTTCCACGAAAATCACCCGCTGATCGACAACGTCGTGTCCGAACGGAAGCACCAAGACTGCCCCACATCAGGCCTGCACAATGGCCGCAGCCAGCAGACGGTAACCTGCTGCCAACCATCTCAGAAATCGTGATTGGCAGCAGGCCGAGGCGTCAGGAAAAACACCACGCAACCCGAATCGAAACCGTCAGGGCACAGCAACACAAGACGAAAAATCGTGCCATGTACGCCCGTCTTCTCGGCAATCCGTCTTCTCGGCAATTGGGCCCCTTCGCAGTTCGGCCCTGCCGAGTGAAAGTGATGGCTTAGTTATTCACCAATCCATCCGCCATCGAACAATCCTTCTGAATCGAGCAAGCCAGAATTACCGAGTGCGATTCCCTGCTGCCCATTGAACCCGACGACGACCGTTTCCCCCGCGGGGATGGATCTTGCCCAATCTGTTCCCGTGACTCTGTGCTCGTACAGGCCATTCTCGAATGCGGTCGTTTCAATTCGGCAGCCCCACGGTTCACCGGAGATGGTGTGAGTACTGAGGAACCGGAAACTCCATTCACCCAGGCTTTCATTTGTTTCGTTATGAACGGCGAGTGAAGCGGTAAAACCACCCCACCACAATTCACCATCCACCTCGACCGAGACAGAAACACCAACTGGTGGATCGGTAAGGGGTGGATCGGTAGCAGGTGGATCGGCAAGGGGTGAATCAATCGTTCCAAAGTCGCTGATCCATCCACCGTCGAATAAGCTGGCCGCGTCGAGTTGGCCCGAATTCCCAAGTTGCAAACCCTGGTTACCATTGAAACTCACATAGACCGCGCGGCCTGCCGGAATGGACTGCCCCCAACCGCTACCGACAACGCGATATTCGTACAGACCGTCACCTAAAACCGTCGTCTCAACCGAGCAGCCCCATTGATCTTCCGAGAGCAGATGCGAACTAACAAATCGAAATTCCCACTCATCCAAATCGGTTTCAGATTCGTTGCGAACGCCAACGATTGCGGTAAATCCACCCCACCACAAATCCCCTTCCACGTCGACCGAAATGTCATTGACGCGGTAGCCCCATGAGTCGTCCAGCGGTGGGTCGGTCGCATCGTCTTCTGGTTCCTCTGGGTCACCACCAATCATGGGTGGATCTCCCAAATAGCCCAAGTGGTTTGCGAGTGGATCGCCAAGCACGACCATGCCCTGGAAATACTCGAGTACACGGGCCTCGGAAACCTGCAGCGCTGGCCACTGCGGCCAATCCCAAGTGTCGTTCATGAATGGCTGCATCTGATCATGGCTGAGCACTGTGAGGTGATTGACATCATGGGCGATAGCAACACCCTCGATGGAAAGTAACCCGTGAGCTCGATCGTGCATCCAACCGGCGTAGTGTGGCTCCATTTTCAACGTGTTTATAAACGTCTGCTGGTAACCGTTTTCAATTAAGTAATCTGCAAAACCTTCATGGCCGTATTGAACGACCATTGCCATGACATCAGCCGCAGCACCTAATCTTGCCGTCCGTGAGATGTCAGCCACGACTTGTGGATCAAACGTGCTGTCGGCCATCCAGCCAACTTTGGCACCTTGCATCGCATACCAGATGCCGATGCCCTGCTGATCATTGCCCCAGGCTTGGGGATTGTTAGTCAAACCATTGCCAAAGGCCCAGGACCCGACATCGTCAATCGTGACAGGTTCTAAGCCAACAAAAACTCGCAATTGGTTGTAAGCGAGCACCGCCTCGGTGGTGATGGGCGTCCTGCCCCCGACGAGCCCATCGTGACCGGCATGGTCACTCCCACTGGACATGCCCAAGCTCGCCAAATCAATGAACTCACTATCCATCGCTGAGTGATGGCTGTGCTGAGCTGCTGCGGTTTGCCATCCAAGCAAGGAAGCAAGCATAAAACCAGCAAAGCGAAATCTCGAGTCGAAAAGATGAAACATAGGATTCTCCTGAAGGCTCCTGCGAATAGTTTTTTGCGAATAGATCTTTCTGAATAGGTCTCGGAAAATAGACTCCTGCGAATGGTGAATTTTCATAACTGCACATCAAGGTGGAGCATGAGATGCGAGTCGGCATTCGGTGAACTGCAGTGCTGTCGTCACGCGGTGCCCTACCCCGCAGATACGGATCTCGTCGGCAATCACACGGAAATCCTTCCTGATTGAGGACGCGAGTCGATTTCTGCTTTAAGCACTCAGTGATGTTCACGAACCGACCTAGTTTTCTTTGCGTCCACGACGAAGCCACATCAATGCGGCACAACGACGACCGTCACTCTGACTGCCGACCAATAGCCAACGGCTCAAGCCAAACATCGAGGGTTTCACGAGTTGCTGGCAACCGATCAACCGACCACGGTGCTCTGCGCGACAACGCAGACCAATCCGCGAACTCCTGAGGTTCAGACTGGACATACTGATCGATTGATCCGGCCGAAACGTCTGGCCAGAATCCGATCTCCGCAAGGTGCAAACCGTGAAAAATCCGAAAGCCTGAAAAAAAGTCCCGCAGGTCAACTTGCTGTCATCGCCGACGCCGCGATCGAGCGTTTTCATAGATCCGGCTACCCGGACGAACCGAACGCGATCACCCTGCTTTTCGGCAATCGTTCGGGTAATCAGCTCTCGCGTTCCACGACGATTCAAACGCATCAAAGTGATTAAACCAGTCGGGCTGTTTAAGCCATTTGCTATCGCCCTGTTTCGATTGCTACGACTCTCGAAAAACGGCGCAAGGCTCCCTGTTCGGCCCCGACAACAGCACGACAACTCATCCTTGTTCATAGCTCTAATATGAGTTCTGAAACCACATAGTTCGGGAAATTCCAGAATGCCACATCGCAATTCAATGGGCACCCCCTTAGTGCAGGCTGCTGCTTTGAAAAGCAGCAGAACTATTTAACCCGTTTTGTGCGGAACCATCAGCAACAGGTGGTTCAATGAGAAAGCGAGTGTCCTTGGGCTTCACCTAAGCCACTGGTCATGCGGTGTTCACTCACAAATAACGATCCACCAAGTCTCGTTTTAAATGGCAACATCAACCGTGATCGAGCACTTTTCTCGAACCACCTACCTCGCCTTTGCGTGAGTTCGACACTCACTTCTCCGCATGATGGCTGTGCTCGCTCAGCACCGAGTACCATTCGCCAGCGTCAACGAATAAGTTCGTCACCGACTCCTCAATGGGCTATCTGGTCCTCAACATCCCACTTCGCTCGCGGCGATTGAATGCGAGGCACACAACAAACGGCGAGGGCAAGGAAAGACTGATGGCGAACATCAGCCGCAGATTCATTCACAATCTCATGGACGAAGCACATTACAAGCAAAAAACTGATCACACGACATAATGCAGTAGGACTCAGAATAGGCTTGGGGGGAAATGATTCTTGGTACCGTCAGAGATTCCTGACACAGCAGACTCGATTAAACCAAGCATGGCGTCGGTGCAGTGACCGAGACGCCAAATCGCGCATCACCTAGTGCCACCCTTCTCGACGCTAAAAAGCCGAGCGAAACACGATCCTTGCTGGCGTCCCTGCCAAATGCAAGACTTACTGCGGCGGATTCATTCGGGCGCCCACGTTTTCAAGAAGGCCACAAATAATTCTTCGTCGTATCCTTGGCCCGCTTCCAGCGCACCAGTTTCCTGAGAATGCAAAAAAGTGCCATCTTGATCGAGCACAAAGAAGTGTGGATATCCCGAAATCTTTGGATACTTACTCAGAAAGAGCGAGTTGTCGTTCTCGTCACTCTTATTTACTTTCATTATCAGAAAGCCGTTCTCGAGCTCCGCGTGAATTCTCTCGTTTGTCTGAACGAACTCGTTCAGGATCTTGCACCAACTTCACCAGTGCCCACCAATTTCCAGAATGATTCGTTTATTGCCTTTCTTCGCTTGCTTGACCGTTTCGAGGAGATCAGCATCGACGTCGCGAGCGGGGTCGTACTCGTCAACCGTATAAATTTGGCTGGTCACTTTGGCGGCCGCCGCCGCGGTGGGTTCAGCGAAGAAGTCGGTCGAGTTGACTTCTGCTTTTCGTTTGCAACCCCCGATGACAGCAGCAAAAACCACCAGCAGGACAGCGTACTTTTTCATTGAACCAGCCCTCAGAGTCTTAGTTATTGGCCGCTCATTCTAATCGAATATCGTCGCTGCCGCAGTTCCCACCCGTCACCCTTTCGACGGATAAGCGCGGGCAACTCCACTTGCAACCATTGGGGCGGCCAATTTCGGGTATAAACTTCTGATCGTTGCTACGGGTTGCAAGAGGAAACTCCTGAATGAACAAAATGTCCCTGATTGATCGCAGGCTGTGCTCCCTATTTCTTATCGCCGTTGTGCTGCTCTGCGGATGCGAATCTAACGAGGGCACGGATAAACCATTGACGTTACGGATGGCACACGTCTACGAAGTCACCGCTCCAACCCATGCATACGGAACGGAGCTTTTGTCTGAACGGATTCGTGAGAAAACGAATGACTTGGATGTGACGGTTTATCCTGCAGCGCAACTGGGAAGTGAATCTGAGCTACTCGAACAACTGGTGGCTGGTGAACTGGACTTGGTGATCACGGGGCCATCATTCCTTGCGATGTGGCACCCGCCGGTTGGGGTGTTAGATGCTGCATTTGCATCACGCGATCTTGACCATATGCTCGAAATGGCAGCAAGCGCAGAGATGGCGCCTGAATGGGATGAGCTTCGCAAGAAATATGATGCCCGCGTTCTGGATACGTGGGCCTACGGATCGCGGCACGTCACATCGAACGTGCCCATCCGCCATCCAGACGACTTAGAGAGTTTTCGATTGCGATCGCCCGCAGCAAGGATCTTTCAGGCATCCGCCGAAGCACTCGGTGCAAGTCCGATGCCGATTGCGTTCAGCGAAGTCTACCTTGCACTGCAGCAAGGAATCGCGGATGGCCAAGAGAACCCGGTTCCCGTCATCAAATCGATGGGATTCCATGAAGTTCAAAAGTGTCTGAATCTGACAGGTCACATTCAGTCATCGTTGCAGATTTTGGTCAACGAACGTACCTGGAAGCGTCTATCGGCTGATCAACAGAAGGCGCTTCTCGATTCAATCCAGGAACTGGGTGGCGAGGTCTATGACGGATTGATCAAAGACGAAAAGAAGTTAATCGAAGAATGGCGCAGAGACGGAACGATGGAGATCATCGAAGATGTCGACGTCGACGCTTTCCGAGAACGATGCCGAGAGTACTTTTCGAAAGGATTCGAATTCAGCGATGTCTACAACCGCATCACCGCAAACCCGTCAGAAGAGGATGGCCAATGAACGCCGACAAGGACACGGGATCAGCGAATCCACAAACCGAGCGAGCATCGCATGACTCCGGTCTGCCCCCAAGCGACGCATCCGAATCTACCAGTAAAAAACCACTTCCGCTGGCGAATTTCGTTCGCTGGATGGTGATTGGCGAAAAAATAATAGCGTGCCTGTTTCTGTTGGTCATTGTCTTCACAATGGCGACACAAGTCTTCGCCCGCTACGTTTTTGACGCCCCGTTTCAGTGGAGCGAAGAGGTCGCGCGATTCGCATTGATCTGGATGACGTTTATCTCAGCGGCGTTCGTAATGGCCGAGAGGCGTCACATCGCGGTCGACATGATTTCGTCTCGCGTCGGAGACCGCGGAAAGCTGTTTATCGAATGTATGAGCTACGTTGTCGTCGCTGCCTCGTGCCTGTTGCTGCTGATCGGCGGCGCGAATTTTGTCTGGTACGTCGGCAAGGTAGGATCGCCAGCTTTGGGAGTGCCAAAGAGTTGGTGGTACGGAGCGGGGATGGCAGGCCTGATGCTAATGGCAGTGCATTCCCTCGTGAACCTTCTTCAAGTGTGGATGTCAGGGAAGCCTATCCCGCGTGAAAACCATGTTGAAGAAGAAGCCTTTCAACTGGAAATGGAGCAGAGCGAATGATTCTGGGTGTATTGATCATTGCCATGCTGTTGCTTTTGTTCTTGCGGGTGCCAGTCGCCATCAGCATGTTACTGCCATGCCTATTCTACGTCGCATGGTCGCCGGACATCACGCTCGGAGTCGCACTTCAGCAGACGGTCGGGTCAGTCGACTCCTTCACTCTTCTGGCTGTTCCGCTTTTCATCATGACTGGCTATCTGAGTAATGCCGGCGGCCTGGCCGACCGATTGTTTCGAGTATTGCTCACCCTGTTACAAGGAATTCCCGGCAGCCTTGGTTTCGTAAACGTCTTTAGCAGTCTAATGTTTTCCTGGATGAGCGGTGCGGCCATCGCCGACGCTGCAGGACTCGGCTCCGTCCTTGTCCCGGCGATGAAGAAACGCGGCTATGACGAAAAATTCGCGCTCGGTCTAACTGGTGCGTCATCGCTGATCGGACCGATCATGCCACCAAGTATTCCTGCGATTGTCTACGCGGTCTCAGCCGGTGTTTCTGTTGGTGCATTGTTCCTCGCAGGAGTGCTGCCCGCACTGGTGCTGACGTCAATCCTCTGCATCTTCGTTTATCGCGATGCTCGCAAGAACCCACTGCGTGAAGAAGTTAGCGTCCAATACATACCTGTCTCGAAGGCGGTCACCTCGACACTCCCGGTCCTGCTGACGCCCGTCATCATTCTTGGTGGTATTCTCGGCGGTATCTTCACTCCAACCGAAGCAGCGGCAGCGGCTGTCATGTGGGTGCTGATTTTGAGCGTCTGTTACCGCTCACTATCGTTCAAAGCATTCCGCGGAGTCCTAATCAAAACGGCCACGACTACCGGTTCAATTATGCTGATCGTTTCGGCGGCCGGCCTGTTTGGCTGGGTCATCGCTCGTGAACAAGGGCCTCAAGCAGTGACCGAGGCGATGCTGCAGTTCACCGACAATCCGATCGTGTTTCTGTTGCTGATCAATGTCGCTCTGCTGATCACGGGGATGATTCTCGAGCCAGTTGCAGGACTCTTGATAACCGTACCCGTCCTCCTGCCCGCTGCCATCGAATTTGGGATCGACCCGCTTCATCTTGGCATTGTGATGATTCTCAACTTGGTCCTCGGATTGTTGACGCCCCCAGTCGGACTCGTGCTGTACGTACTCAGCAGCGTCACAGGGAGCTCTGTTCAAACAGTGACTCGTGGAACGATCCCGTTTTTAATTCCGCTGCTAATCACGTTGCTTCTCATCACGTTCATTCCGGCATTCAGCCTCTGGTTACCAGGGCTTCTCGTAAAATAGACCGCCCGCGGGAACGCGTCGCCCGAAATTGCGATCGGAACTGTTTTTTTTTCACAGGAATACGATGTTAACCAGTGCCGAAATTGACCAATACCACGACGACGGGTATGTCACACCTGACTTTTGCTTGGATGAAACAACGCTCGATGACATCCGTGAGGCTCACGCTCGATTGGTTAAACGCCATCCTGAATTCAGTGACTATTGTTCAGCGCTGCTGGCGTACGACACTTGGTTCCTGACGGTCGCTCGTCAACCTGCAATCCTAGATATGGTCGAACAGGTTCTTGGCAGCGATTTTGCCTTGTGGAATTCCAGCTTTTTCGCCAAACCTGCGAAAGTCGGGACGCGAACTCCCTGGCATCAAGATGGTGAGTACTGGCCAATCGGGCCGCTGGCAACTTGCACGGTCTGGATTGCGCTGGATGCATCCACCACGCAAAATGGCTGCTTGCGAGTGATCCCTGGCTCACACAAATCCAAACAATTGGCCAAGCACAATCGTAGCGATGCACCTAACATCGCCCTCAATCTGGAACTGGATCAAAACGCGTTTGACGAATCAGAAGCCGTTGACATTGTCTTACAACCCGGTGAAGTCTCGCTTCACGACGTGTATCTCTACCACGGATCCGAACCGAATGGTTCGGATCATTCCCGCCGTGGCATGACTCTGCGATATATGCCAACTTCGTCGATTTATTGTCACGATGACGAAACTCGGTTTGAACGCAATGGTCGCTTGGATATGTCAAACCGCACGATCTATCTGATGCGGGGAACTGACAAATCTGGCCAAAATGATTTTCGAGTGCGGTACTAATCCACCGACCAAAGTGCGGGTTCAACTTTTGTTACACCACACGATTGTTCCGGCTGCTCGCTAAACCGCGTGCCTACGTTCCTGTTTGGTATGCTTATATTCCCAGCACACCAAACCCAGCAGTCCGCAACTTACTGGCGTCCCTAAGGTTGGCACTAGCAGATTCCAGCTAAAACTTTCCCATCGAAAGTAATGACTCCGATGATTGTGGGGAAGATCGCTCTGGCCCTCGGAAAATGGCGATCAATAATAAGCAAGCGACCATCCCAGCGACCGTATTGCATTTTCGGAATCGGGTTTTGCAGCCTCCAAGACCCAGGTCCCGTCAACGTGCCGCGGGACCCCATTCTTTACTGTCTTATAGAGAGCGACCCAAATATTAATCCCAAGCAATGAAAGCAGGAGAAACAGAGATAATCGCAAATTCAAGTGTCCCTGTGGTCGAGTTGCAGTGGACGATTTTCGACGCAAAAACTTAAGCACCACACAACTAGCAATCAAAACGACACCGGTTCCAAGAATTTGATTTAAAAGCAGGATCGGCAACTGATGCGGTAGCTTCGACGACCGCGAGGCAAACTTAGATTCCTAACGGTCCCCACTCGTACGCCAAGGGTCAACCCTTTGATTCCTTTTTGCAGCAAGCCGATTCTGCTTGTTGCAGCTTCCAAGGCCCACCGTCTTCATGGAATCCGAAATCAAGGTGCATTGGAACTTCGCTGCTTGTTCAATGGTACGAGAGCATCGAACACTTCGTTGCCAGTAGCGTCACAGGCACAACGAGCAGAGCGAGTGAGCTGATTTGGATTTCTGTGGGAATATCGCGAACGCCCTGAGCTGCATGAACATGATTGACTAACCCCCTGTACCGTACGCAGCAAGCCTGCAGAGACGCAGCACCATCACCGCTTTCTACAATGTCTTGACAACTTCATGTCACGCACCAAAAACTTTCTCACGCAATATTCAAGCCCAGGGGCGACACCAGCTTTCAAGTTAGTGAGCTCATCTAAGTTACTCCAGCCGCATGAGACAACTGGAGCGTTGCGAAACCAGTCTGTTGTGCCCGAATCATCTCTGAAGATGCGGCCTGATAGCCCAATGCAGCGCGCGGACAGTTAACGCGGCAGGCCATTCACCAACGCTCGATCATCCCCTTCACCCCGAGCAACGCTTCAACGATCTCTCCGTTGAGCAGCTCGTCGTGGGCTTAACATGACTAGATTCGACACAGCCGTTCTCTCAACGGCTACCCGGCTCGCTGAACAGTGGCGTCACCTCTCCCTACCCCAGCTACTGACGGTTCGTGGCAGCGGCAAACTCCTGTCAATTGGTAAGTAGCAACGAGCGTTACGACGCACGAACACTTTACTCAATCTTGCCAGCACCCTCTCGCTTGCTATCCTTCTTGCGGCGTCGAGCGTCAGAAACTCTCGGCTGGTGCACCCCAATGCGTCACCAGTCGCCAAAATCGCTCAAGATACGATGCGAGGAAAATCCCCCCCGCAACCAAGTCAAGGCTGGGGTGGTCTACTGATTGGGAGTTACCAATCTTCGCGTCTCGTTTCCATCTCAGTTTTTGTCGTTTTCGCGTCGTTCTCACTGCGTAAATCGGGACGCTGTAACTGAGAAACCAACTCCGCTTGATCCAGTGGATCGAGTCCGGCCGCTGCCTGTAAGTCGGCCAGCTCTTCAAGCCAAAGTCGTTGTGCCTCGATCAACTTAATCTCAGACTCATTCGCCTTTGTCTCCAATAAGTTGAGGTAGATCAAATCGATTTTCCCCCGTTCGAATGCGAAACGGTAACGTTCGAGTGTGTCCAAGGCGGTCTTGAGTGCAACCTGGCTTTCCTGAACCACTTTTGCAGACAGGGCAAGGCTTGCCAGAGCGGTTCGCACCTCGACACTAATCTTGTCTTGCTGCAATCGCAATTTCTCGGAGACCTGCACTATCTTGGCAGATGTTTCCCGTAGCTTGCCGCGTGTTTTGCGGCGTTGAACAGGAACTTCGCTTGCCGCTCCGATGACGAGCTGAAAGGGACCTTTATCATCCGAGGATGTTCCAGGTGCTCCGACATCTTGGGATCCTGAAACGACAAAATCTAGTTGAGGGAGCATCTGATTTTGGGCGAGCCGACAATCAAGTTTGAGTTGCCGCAGTTCGATTTTCAACCGATGTGGTTCCGGTCGTCGCTTCAGTGCCAATGAAATTTCTTCTTCCACATCCGTTGAGGGCAGCGGGGCGATTTCTGGAAATTCGGTTGGCAACCACTGATCTTCTGGAACCAGCAGTTGCCCCATATCATCCCGCAGAAAAACCGAAAGCTTAAAACCAAACTCGCGGAATTTGCGTTCCGCGTCAAAAAGGCTCGCACGTCTTTCGGCAATCAGTTGCTTGTTTAAGATGACATCGATTTCGGCAAACTTGCCAGCTTCAAAACCTGTCTGGTATTGTTGCCCCCGCACCTCAGCAAGATCCAACAAGTCACGCTGTGCTTGTAGCGTCGCTCCAGCGGCGACCCAATTCCAATACGCAAGCACCGCCTGTCGAGACGTTCGGAGAATCGCCTCTTGAAGAATTGGATTGGCGGCATGCCTTGCAAGCGAGGCCTGAAAGATCGCAAATCTCTGCGGATCAATCGCACGTCCACGCAATAACGGTTGAATCCAACCGAGCTTAAACTCACCACCTTTTTCTGTTTCGCGTTCGCGATACCAGGGCTGAAAGCCACCGCGTCCAATTCGGTACCCAGCAGAGACATTACCACCCCACCAAGTTTGCCGCGCAGCACTTATCCCGTTCCGGTAGTTGCGGTAGAAACCGGTTGGCTCAGATAAGCTTGACGCTCTCAAATTCGTATCGAACGAGCCGTAGGCGGCTAAGAGCTGTCCGTCGGCGCGTCGGTATTCCTGCCGAGCCTGATTGATCTCGGGAAACGATCGATAGACGCTTGCGATTACATCCGCCAGCGCCAGATAAGATGGCTGGGCTGGGACCTCGGAAACCGAATCCCGCAGGGTCTCAATCAGCCCGGCGTTGGCTTGAATCGGCTCGCCAGCGGCTTGACCAGAAAGCTCGCCAGCGGCTTGACTTGGAGACTGGGCTGTTTGCTGTGCCAGACCATTCGGCATGGCGTGAAAGATGGCAATGCAACTTACCAGTGCAACCGCTGTGCGGGTCCAATGATGTCTTGCACGCAAATCAACCACAACGATCCCGCTCCAAACTCGACTCGCTAATTGCGCATCCGATGTAGCTATCGGCCACGTGCCGCGTCACAATCCAGATCTTTTCGAGGATTGAGTTCGGCACACCAACTCAACAAAATTTCGCTAAATCTATAAAACTGCCAACGAGAAAATCTAGGCCTTGGGCAGCTTCCTCTTCGGAGCTCTTTCTTTTGGCTCTGCTTCGGAGACTGCTGGTGGAAACCCGTTCAATTTCCGCCAAACCTCGTATCCCAAGGGAACCCGCTGGAGCAACACCCAACCATTGGCCCGAACACCCTGACGCAAAAACCGATCATCGGGCCAGCCATTTTCGCGAGTGAAATGACTATCAGGAGTGACCACCACACGAAAATTACCTTTGCCATCGTCGGTGGGGAAGATTCGATTAACTTTTCCACCAAACGTTCCAACTGCTACCGACGGCCAGCCGACGAATTGGACGGCGGGCCAGCCTTCAAACTGCAAACGGACTCGGTCGCCTTCTTTGACCAGCGGCATATCATTCCCGCTGATTTTCATTTCCACGGCCAGCTCATCAGCTTCAGGGACGATGACGAATAACTGATCACCTTCTTTAACAGTATCGCTGCCTTCCAGACCAAACCATTGCTGTATGCGTCCCGGCCTCGGCGCACGTATCTCCAGTCGATCCAGTTCACTACGCTTATTACGAAGATCAAGTATCTCTTTTTCGATCGTATTGATTTTTTGCATCGCTTCCAGGACCTTCTGGTTGGCGGCACGATTCTTAATATCAATCTCTTGTTTCTTGGACTCGATCTCGTCTTCTTTGGCCAACAACTCAGCATAAACTTCTTGAACCGCATTCTCTGCCTTCAGCACCTTTGCCTTCGCCGACTCGACTGCCCGAAGCTTGGAGAAAACTTCTTCTTTCGAGACGAGCCCTTTCTCAGAGACTTCTTCTGCGATTCGAGATTGATTTTGCTTGTCTTCCAGTTCAGCTTGCAGGGAAGTGACTTCGTTTTTCGACTGCTCCCATTTTTCCTTGGCGGCTTCATACTCTTGCTGTAGCGATTTCGCGAAACTTTCTCCGCTACTCTGCTGCAAAGCGAGTGATTGCTTGGCGACATCCAGACTGGACATTGCCGCAGCCTCTTTTGATTCCATGGCAATAATTTGAGTGTCGAGTTGTGACACGCCCTCAGCAGCAAACGGCGTCAGCCGCAATACCAACTCTCCTTTCTCCACAAACGTTCCCTCGCGAAGCCCTTCCTTGACATAGCTAATCACGCCCTTGGATGGACTGCGAACCGGTTGCGGTCGCTGCTGTGGATCGAGCGCAACGACATTACCGACTCCTGCGGCCGTCTGCCGCCAGGGAACGAAAATCATCGCCAAAATAACGGCGATCAAACCCAACAACGTCAAACGTCCAAACAACCGCACCAAGCGTCCAGTCCGGACCATCTGCATCGCTGGAAAACCATCGAGTGCCTGTTGGTTGTCAATCATCCGCTGCCTCCTCTTTCCGGGGCCGCATTTGCTCTGAACGTTAATCGCACTTCGCACAGATCTGCTACATCATCCCGATCGGTAATGATGATCAGTGTCCAAGGTGCGTCCTTGTCCGTGATCGTCTTCAAAATCCGATCGCGAGCATGATCAGGGATTCGATCAAGCAGACTGTCAATAATCAGTAGCTTTGGCGACGACGCGATCGCGCGGGCGACGGCCAATTGAGCAACTTCGTGGGTGGCAAGTGGATAGCCGCCGGTTTGCAGTCGCGTAAGCAAGCCGTCGGATAACCTCAAGACTGTGCTGGTCAGCCCAACTTGAGCCAAGACTTCGCGGACACGGGCCGATCCGATGCCCGGTCGCCCCAAGTCAACATTCTCTCGAAGCGTTGACTGAAACACCTCCAACGCCCCAGCGTAGCCGACCAGCTTTCCGCCGTAGGTTGTTGCCGCATCAAGACTGTCGATATCACTGACTTGAACAATGCCACTGATTGGCCGGCGAAGTCCTGCCAAGGCTTGAGTCAATGCGTTCTTGGCTGCCAAATCATTCCCGCGGATCGCCACATTTGCTCCGGCGCGGATTGAGCCTCCCGGAACAAACGTCTCACCTCTTCCGTTACCGAACCGCAAGTCTCCCCAACTGACGTCGATCGGACCATCAGGAAAATCACCCATACGATGACGCGGATCAACAGGGATGTCGATTAAGTGGCCAACCTTATCAACGCCAGCCATCAGGTCGTAGAATTTTTCCAGCGACTTTCCGGCCTTTGCAAATGCACCAACGACAATCGTGACAACCAATTCGCTGGCGACCAGCTGACCCAACGTCAGCTGTCCGTCGATCACCAACCAACCGCCCAACGCCAGAAGTGCTGTCGATGCTATCACTTGCAGGCTAATTGCAAACGCAACCTGTCGGATCACGACACGAAATTGTTGCTGGCGAGCCTGTAAGTATTCGGTGGTAAGTTGATTGGCCCGCTGAATCGCCAGCGTCTCACCACCCCCCGTCTTGAAAACACTGGGGAAGGCAATCACATCTTGCAGCCAGTGGACGACACGATATTTGGTTTTTGATTCCTCGATTGCGGTGCGAACTCCACCACGGCCAAGCAACCAAGTAATGGTGAACATCGCAATTACCAAAACGATGTCAAAACCAAGCAAGAAAGGATGGTAAAAGGCAAGTAAGACCAAACCGAGCACAGTTGTCAACACAATCGACAATCCATCCAACAACAGCACGGCGGTTGCTTTCTGAATCGTCATGATATCGAAAACGCGGTTAGCCAACTCACGCGGGTACTCACCAATGATTGCGTTTTGATTCGCCCTTGGAAAACGATGGGCAAGATCACTGACGATCCGCACAAACTGACGCCGCTGAATCATCTCAACCACAACAGTTTGCAAAATTCGCAGCACCCCGGCGATTCCCAAACAGGTCATCAAGATCAATCCCAGCACGATGATCGGTTGCAAGTAGATGCCCCAACTGACCACATTCACGAGGGACTCGACGGCCAACGGAGTCGCAAGCGTGAGCACCCCCGAAACGAAAGCAAACAAAACAACCGTCCAAATGTCACGGCGTTCCAGATTCAACAACGCCATAAACCGACGCATCGGCGTCAGTAGCGCGTGATTCTGATGACCAGCATCTGATGCCGGCGAAGAGGAGAGAGGATCACATTCAAGCTCTTTCTTGGCGACAAACACGCGTGTCGCGTCAGACATCACCAGTTCGGTAAACCGTCGCCGATTGATCGGGCGAGGAACGACGTGCTCCGAAATGGTCGTCGCATCAAACTCTCGTCCGATCACCGAGTCAACAACCACGAATGTGCCCTCGCGGTCGACAATGATTAGGGGGTAACCCTCCTGCAAAAAAGCGACTGCGTCGTGAATCCGCTGGAAAGTAGTTTCCTTCACAAAGATCCCGGCATGATTAGCGCTAGCCGTCAGCCACGCGAGTGGATCGGTCGCCGCTTCGACTTCAACTTCCTGAGGTGTTACGACATCGCTCGCTTGCACGGAGATCTCCAGCGCCATGCCGACACGCTCGAGCAATCGAAGGATCGCCGCCTCACTTGGTACGGCGAATTCAGATTCCGAGCACCTGACCAGCGAGCTATCCATTTTTCTCCTCGCATATTTGATGCGGCAGCTCTGACAGCTTGTTCGACCCTTCCACCAAAGCCAAGAATTCCAGCAGAGTCAGGAATTCCAGCAGCGGTGGGGATTCCAGCATTAACTTGGATTTCCTAGACCTGACGAATACACGAACAGCAATACACGACACAGTTGTCGCCAATATGATATCGTGTTTTTCGGTTCGCGTGTTGAGAAGAATCTGCTAGACTTACACGATTCGGGTCCAGGTACCGTCTGGGAGCAAGAATTCCTCGAAAACATTGCTGTGATGGCCAAAATAGTCACGTCAAATCGAAAACGGAAAGCCAATCATTCGGAGTCGAACCCACCCGGTAAGGCATCTCATGGCTGGACGTTTCTGACCAATCATGCCCACGTTTTGGCGGTGCTAGCTGCGGACCCGGAAAAAGTACTCCGGGAAGTCGCTGTTGACGTCGGGATCACCGAGCGGGCGGTGCAGCGGATCATCCAAGACCTGGAGGAAGAAGGATTCATTCAGCGGGAACGGGTCGGACGTCGAAACCATTATTGCATCCTCAAGGCTCAACCACTCCGCCATCCCATAGAGGCTCACCGCAACATCGGTGATCTGCTCAATCTGATTACAGATGAATGACGCGACATCAAACGGCATCAATTCCATCGTAGGTCTGGACTTCCTTGGTCGCGAGACCCGCACGTCGCCTCCAAAAGAGGGTCATCCTGTTGCCTGGTGACGCGCGAGAGCAGAATGACTTGAGTTCGGTGGCTGGATGGTTAGCTGGCGGGTCAATGAATCGCATCGATCGTGGTGCAGCGAAATCGCATCCCGCATCGAATCCAGACCTTCATGCTCCGGCTTCCATCGCTCCGACATCCATCGAGCGCGGAGCCTTTCAATGAAGTCACGCCGCTAACCTTGCAACGCGACATTGGCCGAGTCGGGAGACTCATTCACGCTCCGGTCAGGAACTCCGTTGCGTGGCGAACGTTTACCTTTCCCGCGTAGCAGCCCGCGACCTAGATCTCAACTTTCCCCCTCCCTCCCCTGCCCTAGTCCCTCAACTGAAACCACTCGCTGAGTTAGTTTGCGACGCATCCTATGCGATAAAAGGGAGCATAGATCAGGGCAAGCAAGCGTTTTCGAGCCGCGTTAGCCTCCAAACGTTTCGTTAAGCGAAGATAACCTTCGCTGGGGGCAAGACCACTGCGGACCGCGCATGAAACCTGCAGTGGCGGAAAAACCTACGACGACTGATGACGCAAGCGCACAGGCCTAAAAGTCGAGCAAGTCGAAAACGAAAAGTGAAAACGATCAATTCAAACGACTGCTCGCCATGACAGAACTGAATAAGCCGATCTTGCAAGAGGCCAATTGAGATGAACCCTAAGATCGAACCATCGAAGCGGTTGTGGTTTGCTTCGATCGTATCGCCCCGCGTCTTCGTGGATCTAGGATCCACTTGCTCCGTCTTTGCGAACTACCAGCGATATCGCCAGCCATAGCCGTACGGATTCCTGCGTGGACTGCGATACCGATACGCGGGATATTGGCCGTAGTACGGATTGCCGTGGTAGATGATGGTGCGTTTGGTATGCGCCGGAATTGTCTTGACCGGATTGGAGTAATACTCGCGAACGTTACGAAATGAAGACCGCAATCCAAAATAGGGATTCTTCTGTGCAAGATGCTCACGGCCGCGGACCTCCGGTGGCGGAGGAATTGGCCGCTCCGGCACTTGCGTCTCGATGATCGTGGCAAACTGCGCGTTGGCCGGAAGTGGATTGGCAAAAGAGAAAGCGACGATCGCCGCTCCAAAACTCATTGCGAGGGTCTTTTTCATCGTAGGCTCCCGTGACTGATTTCAATGGAATACTTCATTCGATACTGTATCACTCTTAGGCGAAAGCCGTGCCAAAGTATGAGAGCATGTCAGATTCGCTTCATTCCGTTGATTAAACATTGAAAAGCCGACGAAAACCCTGCACGCCATGCTTCTCGCGAGTGAGATCATTTTGACAACGGTTCGCTTCAAATTGAGATCACGCATAAGAATCGTCCAAGTTGGTTTTTTTCGGACGAGCTCCGCGGCGGGACACGTGGACGCCGAAACTCGCGAGCAAAAACACACAACGAAATCGAGGTGCCATTGGGATTCTTGATGCCGAGAATTTCGTTATCAAAAGGACGATTCGCAAGAGACAAAACTCGCTGAAAGATACCCACAGACGTCGCGTGGCAGTCAAAGGCTAGGCACCCGGATACGAGCAGTGGGCACAGATTGAACCTCTGTTTACACCTAACACAATCCTTCGGCGACATCATCAACTGTTGGCCAGTAAGCGGGACGACTCCGGCCGACAACAAGCAAATGGGTCGGCCATGAACGTGACAAGTGATTGATGATTTGATGATGAAGGTCGCGAAATCGAATTCGAATTAGGGCGACGATTAGATTAGCGCGACACTACCGAAGGTTCGCTACCACATTATCAAGAGCACAATCGGTCACATTCTCAAAGCCCCCCCATTCGGGAGTCGCATGGCAAATAAACTGTTCAGCAAGTTACGAAATGCACAGATCAGGTTTTCGACTGCCTGATCTCTCCTCACTTGCCAATTTGGTATCTAAATATCTTTGTAAACGCCGCGTGACACACTTGAATCGAAACTATTGAGATCGCTTCAACGCGTGCATCGGGGCGAATGAATGTTTCGGCGCCCGAGCAAACTCGTCCTGGTATCTTCTCGCTGCTTTGCCCGTCGACTTATTGACCTCTGAGTCGGAACAGCAGGACAACAATCAACAAGACATAAACAGCGCAGGCAACAAGCATCGGCCAGATCAGCCAGGGAAAAGACTCAAACAGCGTGGCCGCGAGATAGGACTGGGCATAACAAAGTGGTGCCATGCCAATCGCGGTGCCCAACATGACCGTAGAAACACGCATCGTGGTTAGACCAGACGCATACGAAACTAGATCCGACGAAGTCAACGGATTCAGCCGTAACAGCACGATCAACCACAGGCCTCGCCTTTCGATCAACTCTCGGTACTTGACGAGAGAATCTTTTTCAAAGAACGAGCGTGTCGCATTACGGCCGACAACCGAACGCATCAATTGGCAGGAGATCCCTGCACCAAGAACATTGGCAAGCAGCGACAAGAGACCGCCGTAAAAACCACCAAAGATCATTCCGCCCGGAAGGTACAGAAGCGTTCCGGGGATGGGAGCTACAACCACCTCGACAACGACCATCGCTACATAGGCGAACGGTGCCGCCCCATTCATATCCGCAAAGAACAGACGTAATGCCTCGACCTTTTTCTCGCTGTTTCCATCAGTGGACAACAGTACCGAAGCGATACCTCCACCGAAATACGAACCCGCGACCGCCGCGACCAAAGCCGTCAACAGCGCGATACCGAAGATGCGGTAGTAACGGTCCACTTATCCCTCGCGCAGCTTTGCTAATCCACCTCCCCACGACCAGCTTACCACCAGAAGTGACCTGTCTAAAGGCACGGTAAAAATTACGAAATTCGCCACAGTCCTCGCGAAATCGTTGATCAGATTCGGACGGAACCGCACTGGTGAAGTATCGCGGCAATCAGTTCGCTACTTTGTGTATAGCCAAAACACCAGACGATACCTCAGATCGAATTCCGCTACCGATGGCACCCGATTGCTTGACGACATCTGATGGTCGAGCCGTTGACTTGCCGTTCGGAATCACAAGGCCTTCGTCTAGGAAGAGTTCGATTCCGCTAGAAATTCCAAGAACTCGATTTTTCCGATGCCCCCTGCTCGCCACCGCAGCACACTCCCTCGGGAATCGGTAATGATCGTGACCGGCGGGCCTTCAACTTTGTAGCGAGCCATCACCGCAGCATCGTCAGGATCATCCACGTCAATTGCCACGGGGACAAATTGCGAGTTGACGGATGCCATCACCTGTTCATCTGCCCACACATTGCGTTTCATGATCCGACAGGGAACACACCACTTACCAGTGAAATACAAGATGACTGGTTTTTCAGATTGGATGGCTTGCGTTTGGGCAACAGCGTAGCTTTCAGCCCACGCGATGCGATTGGACGGGACGTAATAGCAGTACCAAGCGACGGGGAGCGAGACAACGAGGAAAGTGAGCCAAAAGCATCGCCAGAAATGGAAAAATGGCCTTCCGTTGCGTGGTGATTCGCAGTCGCCAGACGCCGAAAATGGGGATCGCATGTTGTTCATATCGGTTTGTGTAATTACGAGAGCAAGACTCGCCGCTACCATGACCACCGCCAAGTCGCAGATTTACCCGACACCCAAATGAGAAAGTTGTTAGGCCTTGAATGATTCCGGAGGCTGAACGGACAGTGACCCTGATGGCAAATCGCCTAAATCACAGAATCGACGAGAGCATTGCTACCCCTTGTCGCCTACTCACGGAAATTTCGAGCACGCCGACCCGCTGACAGCCAATTGCAGCGGCGAAGCCACTTCGAGTTCCGCCATGCGGCTGATCACTGACCTTACACGCCTTTCGGCTGACGACTAAACGCCACGTGATCCCACTAGATCGGTTCATCAAACCGTAATCGCTCAATTCAGCAACGGAAACTCTCGACCACAGTTGCGTTGGTGCTCACGTTTTCAGTAACGGGATCGGTTGCAGCAGCCAAGCAGAATGCGTTCGGAGCGCGAGTCAAATCGATCCTTTGATTGGCGTACCATTTTGTGCATCAGTGAGTCGGTTAATAACACCAGAATTCCAGCGGAAATCGCCAATTCGCATTTTGAATGAGACAGTTCGGCTATCTACCAAACCATCGAGAACGACCTAGCGAACCTATGCGTACGAACTCAACCAAGAGTGAGGTCGCTTGAGATGGATGCCACGATATCACAACGCCAGAAAGTCTTGATGGCTAGCCTCAATCACATCAGCGAGCTGCCAAACTTTGCCAAAGAGCGATGTTACTTCAGATTGGCACTGAACCAATCGCAAGTTACTGCTGAGCGGCGCGCCGGACTTCGCCCGGCAGAACCAACCGACAGGAAACGGCCTGTACAAACTTGATCATGAACCGCGATACGAAGTTCTTTAAGACGTTCGATGCTTACCAACGATGCGAAACTCTGTGCGAGCCGAACAAGTCGATTCTCACACTGAACGAAATCATCAGGGGTTGGGCAACGACTTGGTCGCGGCAATGGCGATACCACCCTATCTGGATACTAAGATCGAAAAAACGAAGCAGCCTGGCGGGTTGCTTCGGCCATATCGACGAGACACTTAGCTTACCTTGCTTCACTTGCTCCGCACTCAGAACATCGGCGTGATACCTGCTGCCTCATCATCCCATTTCGCTTCACCGTTTTTGCAGCTTTGCTTTACGTGAAACGACTTCAACGGAGAATTCGGCCGTAGCTGATGACGCAGTATTGCACTTCATCTACCAAAACGCATGTCCGAATTCTTTGACCCCACGGTGTCGCCAACTGCCAAAGTCAGGATCGACGCCATCGTGGTTATGCACCAATCTGTCAACCTACCTAAGCCGCCAGTACGAATCGAGTTCAAGGGCAGTTTGGCCCTCATCTGATGGGCCTAGCGCGGCCGAGAACGCACTGCAAAACCCAACGAATCTCGCGAGCAATTCGCAGGAATGGCATCAACTCACTTGCCATGACTTAACATTGAAGAGAGCCTACGAGATGCGTCCCCTGACTGCCCCATGCCTCCGACCCAATTCGTGATCACACGGACCAAACCGGGGCTTGTGGCCAATCGTCGGATGTCTGAAACCGCGTGGATAAGCGGAATCAGTGCACTCGAATCATTGTTCATTTTGTGCGCCGAGAAGCTACCTTAATGATCGTGGCTATCCACGAACCGATTACAATGATGGATGCTGGGCTTGTTCTAACGCTTAGTTCCACGCTCCCCTCCTCGACGATTTTTGGTTTGTGTCCATGAGCGCATCGCTTTCGCATCAAAGTGGTAAATACCGGTCAAAACACGTTCGTGCATGTCGGTTTGAATCACTAGAGCAGCGCGCATTGTTCGCAGCGGATTCCATTGGTGAAATGGTTCCGGACTTCCAGCTAATGGATGTCAATCCAAATTCGGGTGCCTATAACACCAATTTTTCGCCTCGCGATCTCATGGGACAAACCGGCGCGTTCTACTTTGTGCGTTCGACCTGAGGTTACTGCCGTGGCCAGTTTGGCTACTTGGATCAAATGCAAAATGAGCTGCGCAGCGAGTATCCCGAAAAACCGATCCAGATTGCCGCCATCAATGAACACGGATACGAAAACGGAAATTCCTTGATGGCAGAGGATCGGTCGATACCGATTCTTCAAGATGTTGATGCCAATAACAACGACTCGTCAGATGTTTGGAGCGATAACTGGGGTGCCAGCTATCGTGATGTCAAGATTATCAACCAACAAAACGAGCTCGTTGGAACAATCAATCTGACACCACCTCTCGGATTTGATCTGAGCGACGAGACAAACTACAACGCATTGAAACAGGTCATTGCGGATGTTGCCAATGAGCAACCGCTTTGGCAAAACCCAGATGACCCAACTGATGTCAACGATGACAAGCAGACATCAGCGGTCGACGCACTTCAATGCATCAATGAGCTGATGCTTGGTAAGGTCAGTGGTTCTAATGTCGACCTCCCGCTACCGATGCCACCATTACAACCAACGCCGTATCTCGACGTGAACGGAGACGGACGAATTACGGCCAACGATGCCATCCGTGTCATCAATCGCCTGATCGAACAGTCAAGCACAACCGAAGGCGAGTCAATTGCGGCAATACGCCTTCCAAGTGTGGCCGAAGGGGAGCGAATGCGTGAACCAGTCTCTCCGTTTGCAACTGATACGCTTGAAGTAAATGATATACGTGGCGGTCAAAATGATGGTCATACCATCGACACTAGCAGCAGCCAATTCATGTCGCATCCAAAATCGACATCGCTTACAAGTACAGCGAATGGCGTCGCCCCGCCAATCCTTCATGAGGACGCCGTTGACCGTCTGTTTTGCAAAGATCACGAACTGCTGCCAGATGGCTCCATTTCTCGCTTGCTGGTTGACGACCAATCAGCAGGCTGACCACTCTCCGGCTACCAGATCAAATAAGACCTGCAGCCGACCCCAGCCACTGTCGATTCGCAGTGTTCGGCTCTGGCAGCATGGTTTCAGAGGTGCTCTGCACGCCAATAATGGCGGTAATCCCCAAGTCGGAATTTTGGTTCAAAACAGCAAAAGCCAAAAACCCAATGGCCCTGTAGACTCTCCCTCGCCTCTGGGGGCGAGCGAGATTGTGATGCTATCTACCCGCCTCATGCTGCATGAATCCCACCCAGAGCGTGGGTCTCTGCAACCATCTGAAACGGTCGTTCAGGCCTACTGCCCCACCTCCTCTTGCCGACCTTTTCCTCGATTTCCTTTGCATTCAAATGAGCGGTATCAGAACGTGATGGGAAATCCTTAAACGCTGCAAGATGCTGTTGCAAAATCCGTTTTGCTGGGCCGAATACCCACATGTGTTTGCCAAGAAGCTCCATGTAATTCCCCGATTTTTCGGCAGCTTTTTCGAATGGATCACACCGCAAGTTGAACAGTAGGGGTGATCCCAATTCTTCTTCGGGACCGTTGTCGCTAGTGAAAACAACGATGGTATGTTCGGCGATGCCGAACACATCGAGTTTTTGCAGCACCTTACCGACGTTATCATCCAGCTCCTTCATGACCACTTCCTGCATTCCCATGCCGTCCTTGCCGAGTATGGCCTTGTATTTGACTTACGATGGATCGTTGCAGCAACTTCGGATGCCCAAACGTGGCATTGATTTCCAACACGGTTTCCTTCGCTCTCTCACGCTTGCTTGATTTGGAACGCATAAGTGAGCGAGGTCACTCTCGGGTCGTGCATGTGGGATTCGAACCGCCTCAGCAACGCAACGGATCAGTCACGTTGGACGAAATCCCAGCGGTAGCGGCTAAACACTCATGCGAAAAATGGTGCGTCGGCGAAAAGACCGAAGCAACTCGCGCTCCAGCCAAACTCCATGCGGGCGATCCAACCACTGTGACGATCAGATTCTCTTTCCTGCAAGAGATCGCCTTCAACGCCACGTGACAGCGAGGGAGGTGGTTACAGCAAGATGCTCGATTCCAAGAACTGTTGACACACAAGTTGAGATTTGATACCCCCGGTTTTAAGAGCGAACTCACGCGTGGGTAGACGGTTTAGTGGCTTCCACATTTGCCGAATGGAGGGCCAATCGCGTTTTTCGCCTCACGCGATTGCCATTCACGATGCCGTCACGATTTGCTTTTGGAGTGCTTCAATTGATTCCCTCTCGATTCCCGCATTTGGTTGCAGCGATTCTCACGTTAACCTGCTTCTCGGGATGCAGTCTGCTTATTAGGCACAGCGGGACGACGTTGGACAACCTAGATTCACGCGCTACCGTGGAAGAAATATTTGGACCTTCCACGAACATAGTTGCAGTCGACTTACTAGAGCCCTCGACCCAGAAGGTCCAGCGATTCGAGGTGGAAAACTACCATGTCCATCGCAAGTTCAATACAGCAATGGGCATGGGAGTGTGGGCACCTCACTTGCTCTTGTATGAACCTATGTGGACCTGCAGCGAGCTCTACGGAGCCGCAAAGGAGGTTGCAGTCGGCCACGATCTTGCGTTCGTCTATGACCAACACGGCAAGGCCATCGGACATCAGTATCCACGAAAGTTCTTGTCGTCCATGCAAGACCGGAGTGCCAACGTGCTGGATTGGGAAGAGGCCTCTCAGCGAAGCAATCAAAAGTCACAAGCAAATTATTCGCGGGATGGCGGTGTATGCTCAGGCGAGCTGTCCACTGCGGAGTAAATTGTCGTGCTGTCAGTCACAACATTCTGGAGTTTCCTACGAGAGTGCTCTCGTATGGGGCTGAATTGGTCCCCGGTTCGGTACGCGAGTGAAGCACAAGTACCGCAAACAGCACCTTGCTCGTTTGGATTGGGTGTTTTGCGACAGCCTGCGCGGCGCCGAGTGCAAATTGGAGAGTTGAAATCGATTGCGTGAGTTCCTTTTGCGGTCGTGACTGGCGGCTCAAACTCGCGGCAAGTTTCGTTTCGATTGTTCTTTAACTGTGCTTGTCTTACCTGCTTCCGCGATGTTTCAAGTTGGTCACAAATGTCGCCTTATTCGCCATCGCACATTTCATCTGGCGTTTGCCCGCGGACGCTGCGTGTGGCAAACGAAAGTCGTGCTTTTGGTCATCGAACGATGCGAGAGTCTCGGCAGTCCTGACCGAGTCAAATCTTTCAAGGGAGAGCCATCGGTTTTCGAGCATACGCGAATGCGATTCGATCAGTGGGTTGGAGAGCGTGATCGCCGTTTGAGCCACATTGCGCTGGAGCAGGCCCGATACGATGAGTACGTCGCCTGCACCCTTGAGATGCTCCACACGATTCCGCCGAACATATCCGAAGGCTACGGGAAACGAAGCCTGTTAGATCGCAGTCGATTTCTTGATGTCGCTCGTGGCCCGACGCCGGAGTGTGTTGCGATACACGACATCCTTGCTGCAACGAACGGTCTCGACGATGAATCTCAGGCGGACGTAAAACGCTTGCTCCACCGGAGCATCTCAATGTTGTCTCGATTGATCACGTGATTAGATACAGTCGCCGAAGCTTCCGGAGAGTGCAATGCTGCAGTCGAGCACAAGTACCGCGATGCTGAATACGAGTACAAGTGCGAACAAGAATGGTAGCCAGAACCAGGCGATGCAACGCAGGATGGCCGTCACGTTCTTCGGTCTTCTTGCACATCGTTCGCCCGTCCCTGCTGATCAGTCACGAGGACGTCATTGCCGCAGCTTACGAAATCTCGAACCCACAATGCTGCGCCGTGAGCTAGAGATCCTGATGCAGGTCCCTGATGAGTCGACCTAGCCGCGAGAGTCTCGGAATTCACTTTGCCACCATGGATCACCCACAGCGAGTAATTGGTCGACCGCTTCAGTGCCTTCCTTTCCAGTAGTTTCACGCACCGAAGTCTTTGTGATCTCACTTAAATCCCGCTGGATCAAAGACGGATTGGTATTGCTAACGCAGTGAATACTCTTTTCTAGATCACTGATCTCTGATGGCGAAGAATATCACCGCTTCGATCGCCAGCGAGATGCCAATGAATCGGATAGCGACCGATCTGCGCGGTCTGGCCCATCTTGTCGAAACGCACTCCATCAATTGTGATCTGTCCCGCACCGGGCATGATCATCGCGTGCGCACTGATTCCCGTATTCTCGTTTGCTTCAAAACGAGCTCGATCACCGAAGTTGACATCGGTATCCACGGTCCCACGAATCGTGATGCTCCGATTCAGAAGCGCCACCTCGGCACGCATGTCGATGTCCCAATCACGGGTGCCGTTACCGTATTGCTCGACTTCCCCAAAGTGGCGATGGTCGAGCGGATCTTCGAATGTCAGCCTCGTTAGGCTGCCGAGGTCCTCTACTGCGATGAGAGTCCGAACCTCTTCGTCGGCGTAATTGACGCTGGAACTTGCGATGACAATCTGATCTCCAACTTCCCAGTTAACCGCACCATCAGAAGTACCCGATTTCGTGCCATCGAAGTTACGCTCGATTACATTGCCAACGAGAATACTTCGTGAGTCGGTCGGAACCGTGGAAGCAAGTTTGGTGAAGCTCAATTTTTCTTCACCAAAAACTCCAACCGCCCCCCATCGCCGCCATCAAAAAGCCATTGTCATTGGAGACATTGAAGGTCCCGGTCGATTTTTCAATGATATGGTCAGCAGTGATATCGGTGCCAACCAAGTTCAGAACAAAGTTGTTCGCGTCATACCGATCTGTCGCTTTGCCAACTTGAAAACCCCACCGCTATTGACATGGACCCATTCCGATGTGAGCGTTTTCGTGTGATCAAACGCTGGGTCGGGAGCCGCTGCATCTAAAGTGAGCACGACGTGGTGCCATCGCCCTGCAGATACACCTTCGACAACAACCCAATCGCCAAGCCAGTCTTCCCTACCCGAATCCGTATTCCAACCGCCGGCGTAAAGGTTGTCCTCCTCCAGGTAGATGCTTAGCCCTCGGAAAGGACCACCTTGTTCGTAAATCACCTGCCGACCGTTGACGCGATCAGTTTTGAACCATAGCGAAAAACGCGTTTACACAATCTGTGCTCCACTCGCTTACCAATTATCTCCTGAGCATGGGCGATTATGGCCTTGAAGATGTTTTACAACGAAGTTTCACGCCAATGCCTGCTGCCCCTTTTCTCATCTTCATAGCCGCTTTCACCAGAATGCGGGCCGAGCACGATCCCCGGCACCAGGTACTCCCACGTTCTGGCGAACGCGGCGACGCAGAACAACCAAGTCATGTAGGGCCGGTTCCCACCGGCCAGCGACAGGCTCAATCCGCGGGGAACCGCAGGTGAGAAGAGTCGGTTCCAAGTATTTACTTCGTTGCTGCGCTTTGCTGTATGGCCTGAAGGAGATTCAAAAGCTGGCCCTGGCTCGCACGACGCGGATTGTTCAACAAACGCTCAGCGTTAACCGATTCGATGATGCTTTTGAGTTCAGCGGACGTCTCGACGCCGACCGCATCGAATGTTGTTGGGCAGTCGATTTGCGACAGCAGGCTTGTGATTGACTCGCTGGCGCCCTTTACATTTTTCGATCCCATAACATCCATAATTCGTGCAATGCGATCTCGCACAGCAACTGCCCCGCGCGGATCAATACAGTCTTCGTCGGTCACCTCTGCGTTAAAGGCAAGCATCGAGGCCAGCGTGATCGCAACAGCCATTCCGTGCGGCACACCCTGTCGCGACGTAAGGGCGTATGACAATGCGTGGGGTGCCGTGGTCTTCGTGATGTTGATGGCCTTGCCGGCCAGATGCGATGCACGACTCATCGCCTCGCGGGCTTCGGGCGTCGGTGAATTGGTCGCAGTCACGAGATTGCCAAAGGCAAGGCGTGCTGCCTCGGTTGCGTACCGCATCGACTCCTCAGTGGCAGCGACCGCCCACATCGATTCAATCGCCTGACAGAAGGCGTCGAGTCCTGTGGCAGCAGTGATTCGTTTCGGCAGGCTCGCGGTCAGCCTCGAATCAACGACAGCATAGCGAGGCAACAGCGACGGATGCGCCACTGAATACTTCTCACCATCGACGTAAACGACGGCAAAGTGGGTTGCTTCGCTCCCGGTCCCGGCGGTGGTTGGAATTGCCATCAGCGGTTTCCCAGGAACCTCAATCGGGGCACGGCCGGTTGCGATGTCGTGCGCAGACGCCACTTGGACGGTGAGCGATCCTATTAGTTTTGCCAGATCGATCGCCGTGCCGCCGCCCAGTGCGATGACGAGGTCAGGTTGGCATCCGCGATAAGCCTCGATCCCTCGCTGCACATCCTCCAACTTCGGGTTCAACTCGAATCCGGTAAACCATGTCGTTGCCCGCTGTAGCAAGTACGGTTCAAGAACTTCTTTTGCTCCTGACGCCTGCCAGGCCGGTTCATCAACAACGAAAAATAATCGATCGGTCTTCACCGAACTCAAGATCGACGCAACTTCGCCGATGGATTCGATCAGGGGATGCTGCACGACGGTCAAATGGGCTTCTCCAGCAGGGTGATTTTCCACTCAATTTTCCGTATGATGCACCAATGTTGATTACGAATCAACATACTGAATTGCCCATAGGCCGTCGGAGTTGCGAGTCACGATTTGGATCAAACTTTCACATCACCCGCCGGGTTTCGTGCCGCGCAATGGCGAATGCTGCTGGCAACGATGTTCTGCTATCTGTTCTTCTACACGGGGCGGCAGACATTCGGCTTTGCCATCCCCGGCATTGAGCAGGAGTTAGGCATCTCCAAATCAACGCTGGGCTGGTCCAGCGCAGTTTTGTTGTGGACTTACGCCATCGGTCAATCGATCAACGGAAGCCTCGGCGACAGGTTTGGTGGCCGTCGACTGATGAGCCTCGGTGCGGTGCTCTCGTGTGGGCTGAACTGGATGGTCAGCTTTGGAACAGGCTTTGCCAGCCTGACGATCCCATGGGCGTTCAACGGCTATGCCCAGTCAATGGGCTGGGCTCCGGGAAGTCGCGTACTCTCCAGTTGGTGGCCTCAGTCGGCGCGTGGGAAGGTTTACGGCGCCTATGTTTTCGCAGCAGGCAGTTCATCGGTACTGGCGTTTGCGACCTCGACGTTGATACTGGAATTTGACCTCAACTGGCGATGGATATTCCGACTTCCTGTCCTGCTACTCCTTATCGGTGGCGTGGTGTACTACGTCGTGGTACGAGATTGCCCGGAAGAACTGGGGTTTCCACCGCTGCCAAACGATCATGAACCCGAATCCGGTGAGTCCAGTACGACGCTCCCGACGGCAGGTGAAATGGGCGTCGGCGAATTGGGCGGCGATGAAGTGACGGCCGGCGAAACTGATGAAGTGGGGCCGGGTGAATCATCATGGCAGCGATATCGCAGCGTCCTCAGAAATCCGCGATTCCTGATTGCCAGCCTGTCGATCGGTTTTCAAAGCATGGCTCGCTATGGCCTGCTGATTTGGGTCCCCGTCCATTTCCTGGGTGAAGACTGGAAAAACTCGGACACGAAATGGATGACGCTCGCTCTGCCGGTCGGGATGGCACTCGGCGCGATTGCAAGCGGTTGGCTGTCGGACCGTGTCTTTCATTCCAACCGCTCCCGCGTGATTGGTCTGTTTCTGTTGCTCGCGGCAGCCTGTTCACTGGCGATGTATTTTCTGCCACGTGATCACTGGCTGGGCGTCCCGATGCTGCTGTTGACTGGCTTTTTTGCTTATGGACCTCAATCTGCTTTCTGGGCGCTGTGCCCTGACCTGCTGGGTCGCGAGCGGGCCGGCACGGGAACCGGCGTGATGAACACATTCGCCTATGTGTTTGCAGGACTGGGAGAACCGCTGATTGGTTGGATCATCGAGTCGAACGGGCAAACGTCGCTTGTCTTTGGTGTTGTGGCTGCCGCCTGCCTGATCGGAGCCGTCATATCACCCTTCATCAGGCGGTAACAATATGAACCTTGTTGAACTTGCACAACGCATTCGCAATCACCGGCTGGATCGACGGCTGACTCTGGAAGAGGTTGCTGTCCGAAGCGGGCTAACACGCAGCTGGCTGTCGAAAGTTGAAAATTTTCGCATCACGCCATCGCTACCGGCACTTGGTCAAATCGCATCCGCACTCGGCGTGACTGTTGCGGAACTTGTGGAAGGACTCGATGAGAGACCAAAACTGATCAAGGTCAAGAAAGCTGAACGCAAAGTCGTCGAGCGGAACAGAAGCGAAACGAACACGACCATTTACGAGTCGCTGGCACACAAACGCCCCAATCGCGCGATGGACCCGTTCCTGCTGACGGTTCCTGCAGGAGTGGCACGTGACGAGGCACTTTCACATGAGGGTGAAGAGTTTCTAATTGTGCAACGGGGAGCCATCAACTTTGAATTCGATGGTGAAGTGCATTCACTTCGCAACGGAGACAGCCTGTATTTCGACAGCCATGTTCCGCATCGAATCATCAACCCACACAAGCGAGACGCAATCGTCATGTGCGTCTTCTTTGAAACACGAACATAAATAGGAATTTTAACGATGATCAAACTTGTCGTTTTCGACATGGCCGGCACAACGGTTGATGAAGACAATGTCGTCTACAAAACCGTAAGAGCGGCCATCAATGCCGCCGGTTATCAATTCTCGCAGGAGCAGGTTCAGGAAGCTGGAGCCGGCAAAGAAAAATCCCAGGCGATTCGTGACGTACTGGCACTGGATGGATCAACGCACGCTGACGAGGAAGTGGTGACCATTTTTGAGGACTTCAAGCAACGACTGTCCACCGCATACGAAACGCTGGACGTCAAAGAACAACCGGGAGCGTCGCAGACGTTCGCAAAACTGCGTCAACACGGCATCAGCGTCGTCCTGAATACCGGCTACGACCGAGCTACCGCTGAAGGGTTGGTTGCGAAAATCGGCTGGGTTGTGGGGAAAGACATCGACGGCTTGGTCACTGCGAGCGATGTCGATAATGGTCGCCCAGCTCCGGACATGATTCGCCTGGCAATGAACCAAGCAGGCGTGACATCCAGCAACGAGGTCGCCAAGATCGGAGATTCCAGTGTCGACATTGAGGAAGGAAAAAGAGCCGAGTGTGGCATGACATTCGGCATCACCACCGGTGCTCAGACCGAAGCACAACTTCGCACCGCGAATCCCACGCACATCGTCAGCAGCCTCGCCAGAATGTGCGAATTGATCTTGGCGGCAACCTAGCTCGCTGCCCACAAACGCCGAGAACTGCACGACCAAAAGACCAAGTCATTGAGCGTCTTCACGCCGACAATGCCATTTCCAAAGAGCAACCTGGCAAGCGGCGAATCTTATTTACCGAGGGGAAGCGACGTCGCTTGGCAGTTAAAAGCGGCACACTGGGACGCAAACTACTCGGCATCTAGTCTCGGTTACGGGGGCAACGCCAGATCCGGTCAGAGCGGTGCTTGATCACCTATTTTCTGTCCGTCAAAAGGTTATCGATCGACCTTGCAATTCGGTAACGCTCGCGTGAGCTCTACAACTGCATCGTCAGTGACTTGTGTGCCGCTGAGCTTGAGATCCACCAGGTCAGTTAGCCCCTTGACGTGCTCCAATCCAGCGTCGGTGATTGGCGTCTTGGCAAGAGAAAGGAAAGTCAAGCCTTTTAGGTTCTCCAGCCCCTCGCCGGTGACTTGCGTGCCTGAGAGATCGAGGATTTTCAAACTGGCCAATCCCTTTAGATGCTGGAGTCCCTTGTCGGTAATCTGCGCACCTTCCAGGCCTAAGGACCCCAGCTTGGCCAACCTACTCAAGTGCTCTAGGCCCTTGTCAGTGACCTGCGTTCCGCTGAGCCCCAAGGATCCCAAGTTGGTCAAACCTTTTAGGTGCTCCAGTTGCTCGTCTGTAACCTGTGTGTCTTTGAGCGATAGGTGTCTGAGAGATGGTAGGTTTTTGAGGTGTTGCAGTTCCTCTCCGTTTACCTCTCGCAAAAAAAGATGGTCGGATCCCGACATCTCTATCCCGAGTTCTTTGAGAGCCTCAACAGCTTCCTGCTCTGCTTTCTTCTTCGCTTCCCTTGCATCGAGAACGTAATTATTTGAAGCACCGCTTCCACAACCCACAAAACAAGTCATCAAAACCAATATTGCTGGAAATTTCACTAATTCAATCCTCTTTCGGGTTTTCTGACTCGCGCCGCCGCAGCTGGTTGAGTCCGGATTTGTCGGGAGTCGCTGCTAACTTTTTAGCTGCCGGTGATATCCGGAAATCCAGCAGATCAGCAGATCAGCAGAACGCGTTGAGGAGCACTGCGTAACCCGCGTTGGTATCGTGCCTTTGCCAGCGTGACTCACGAGTGCCAGCGTGACTCACGAGATTGTACGCCGCTTTCTGCCGACCGCATCGCGAAGCGAACGGACTGCGTCGAGCTGACACTGCGATCCTTATCTCCATCACCGTGGGATTGCCGTGATGACAAAGTGAATAAAATTCGTGATCGCTTTGACGCGATAGCATCCCGGAAATAATCGAATATGGTCGTACAGCCCTACGTTCGAAACCAAACTGCGTCTACGATGGAAATCGGGCGGGACACTTCTGCTAGATTGCTTTTACCTTGGACCCAACGGTGAAGCGAAGAACTTATCAGGAATCAAATTCTCATGGCGAAGAAACACTTCAAGTTGCAGCACAGCGAGAGCGTTATCGTGCAAGCCGCCGCACAAATCTATGCGGCATACATCGCGAGCGGTCGCGTGGCCGAAGGCGAGGAGGCCAAATGGATGAAACGCTCTATCAAAGAAGCTGTCATGATCGGCCAAGCAACGGATGACACGATCATCAGCGACTCCGAAATCGATTCGACCGAGGCCGATGACTCCGGTGCGATCTCGGTCGGACGAATTAGGGCAGAGGGGAAACGATTGGGGTAATCGTTAAAGCGACAGCCACCAAGTTCACTCCCGTGTTCCCGCGAACACGGCTACGCAGAGTGACCAAGCAGATACAGGGCGGTGGGAATTGGCCCGACTTAAATTGCCCCCGCTCATCGTCTTCGTAGCCGCTTTCGCCAGAATGCGGTCCGAGCACGAACCCCTGCACCAATCCCACCCAGAAGATCCCACCCAGAAGATCCCATTCAACAATCGGGATTTTTCGTGGGGGCGGCGCGTGTCTCTTCAATCCACTCCGCTGGTGACCTTCGAACGACGACCTTTTCTTAAACGTTGCTTTCGCTTGGCCAAGTGTGGCAGAAAGAACAGATAGATCCCGGTTCCCCATAAGACAAGAAGGACGATGGCCGTCGGCAGAAAGACTCCCAGTTTGACGAAGTCGCTAAAAAAACTGCCGTCGTGAACACTCTCAATTAAGTCCGAACGTCGATACGCGACCTGCAGAACATCGCCGGTCACGGCGTCCAACTGAATCTCCCAGCGATTCTTGCACCGAACCTTGAGCATGCCTTTGCTGGGGCGAACATCCAGCCGATCGATTTCCGCCCAACTCTGCACCCCGGCCTCCGGAACCGACTTGACGATTGCAAGAACGTCTGGAAACGAAATCTGCGGAGCCTGATTTGTCCCGGCCCAAGTTTTGGGTTGAATCCAACTCGACTGTTTTTTCCATTGCAGCACGACGCCTGAAACCAGCACGATCAACGTGGGTAAAGCGATGGCAATGGATCCCCAGCGATGAATGACTCGGTTCAATCGTGATAGTTTCATGGCAATCAAAATTGCGTTACGACTTAATTTGGATGTACTCAGCCAATTTGGCTCGTCATCAGAACTGGCTTTCGATGTGGGATCGCCAATCACCTTTTTTAGGACGGTAAATCTGTCGCGATACAGACGTTTGCATTGTCTTATGTAGACTAGACGTGGCGTTTCGGAAAATCTCCCATTTTCCACCAGACGAATCAAAACTAGCCGGTCCGAACACGCAGAACCACTTTCAAGAGATCCCAGCATGCTTCGTTCATACTTGACCGCTTGGCTACTCATGTGCCTGCTTGTAACTGCTGGCTTCGCCCAGGAGCCAGCGAGTGACCAAACGGGCCACGAGGCGAACCCCCAGACCGAACTACTCACCGGGGCACTCAAGTTTCGCAGCGTTGGCCCAGCCTTCATGTCGGGCCGTATCGGCGATGTCGCCATCGACTCGGTGGAACCCAACACTTGGTACATCGCGGTCGCATCGGGTGGACTGTGGAAAACGACGAACGCTGGAACCACCTTTCAACCCATCTTTGATGACAAACCATCTTATAGCATGGGCTGTGTTTCGATCGATCCATCGGTCCATACCACGGTCTGGTTGGGCACCGGCGAAAACAACGGTGGCCGACACATCGGATTTGGAGACGGAGTTTACGTCAGCCACGACTCAGGTAAGTCGTGGGAACACAAGGGACTCAAAAAGTCCGAGCACATCAGTAAAGTTTTGGTGGATCCACGCGACAGCGAAGTCGTCTTTGCGGCCTCCCAGGGGCCACTTTGGTCACCAGGAGGCCAGCGTGGGCTGTTCAAATCGACCGATGGTGGAACGTCGTGGAAATTGGTCCTGGGGCCCGGCCGCCTTGGTGGCGAGGAAAAGAGCCTCTCCGACGAAGAACTAGCTGAAATCAATGACGTGTCTTACACGGGAGTCACCGATGTTGTGTTCGACCCTGCGAACCCCGACATCTTGTACGCAGCGACCCATCAGCGACATCGTAACGTTTGGGCCATTATCAACTGCGGCCCCGAAACTGGAATTTTCAAATCGACTGACGGCGGCGAATCATGGAACCGGCTAGGTAACGGTCTGCCAGGTGGTGATATGGGGAAGATCTCGTTGCGAGTCTCTCCGCAACAAAACAATTACGTCTATGCGACCATCGAACTCCCCGGGCGTAAAGGAGGTTTCTGGCGCAGTTCTGACCATGGCGCCAGTTGGACCAAGACAAATGATTTTGTTTCAGGCGGAACAGGGCCACATTATTATCAAGAACTTTGGACTGATCCCCATCGCTTTGGCGTGCTTTACCAAGCCAACAATTACCTCACGCGTAGCGAGGATAATGGTGCGACTTGGGAAAACATCGAGGGTCGATACAAGCACGTTGATAACCATGCCGTCGCTTTTCATCCATCCGATAAGAATTTTTTATTAGTTGGATGTGATGGTGGTGTTTATCGCACCTACGACTATTGCAAGACATGGTTATTCTGCCCCAACTTACCGCTAACCCAGTTCTATAAAGTGGCGGTTGATTACGACTACCCGTTTTACAACATTGCAGGTGGCACTCAGGACAATAATTCCCAGTACGGCCCGTCACGCACTCGCAACACGCAGGGAATTCGGAATAGCGATTGGAGGATTACGATTGGAGGCGATGGGCACGACACCGCGATCGACCCCAAAGACCCCAACATCATTTACGCCGAATCGCAACAAGGATTTTTGAGACGATTCGATCGTCGCACTGGCGAAAGTGTCATGATCCAGCCCCAACCGGGACCTGATGAAGAGTCTTATCGCTTCAACTGGGACTCTCCCATTCTGATCAGTCCTCACGACAGCCAGCGTCTGTACTTCGCGTCTCAGTATTTGCACCGCAGCGATGATCGTGGGGAAAGCTGGAAAAAGGTCTCTCCTGACCTTTCTCGAAATCGCAATCGTTACGAATTACCCACCATGGGAAGAGTCCACAGCATTGACGGTGCGTACGACCTGTATGCAATGAGTCAGCACAGCAATATCACCTCGATTGCCGAGTCTCCGTTGGTGGAAGGTTTACTGTATGTCGGTACGGATGATGGATTGATTCAAGTAAGCGAAAACGGAGGAAAAGACTGGCGCAAAACTGACCGAATCTTTGATGTCCCCAAATTATTCTTTGTCAACGACATCAAAGCTGATCTGCACGATCCCGATACGGTTTACGCTTGCATCGACGATCATAAAACGGGCGACTACAGTCCTTACCTCGTCAAGAGTTCGGACCGCGGTCGCACCTGGGAATTGATGGTAGGCGATTTACCAGCGAACCATATTTGTTGGCGCATTGTTCAAGACCATGTCGACAAAAACCTGTTCTTCTTGGCGACTGAGTTCGGCATTTACACAACGCGAAACGCGGGAGGCAACTGGTTCAAGCTTGGCGGTGGACTTCCCACCATCTCTTTCCGAGATCTTGAGATTCAGACGCGAGAAAACGACCTCGTCGCCGCGTCCTTCGGTCGCAGTTTCTATGTTTTGGATGATTACAGTCTGTTGCGTCATGCGACGGAAGAAACTCTCGCAGAAGACTTGCATTTATTCCCTGTTCGCCGAGCGTTTTGGTATGTGCAAGAGAACATCCTCGGCGGCAAAAAGGGCTACCAGGGCGACAGTTTGTACAACGCCGACAATCCAGATTACGGTGCAGTCATTCGTTACCACGTGAAAGATGGTTGGAAAAGTAAATCTGCAAAACGTAAAGAGAGTGAAGCAAAAATCCGCAAGTCAGGTGGCGATGTCCCCACCCCAAGCTTTGAAGATCTTCAAGCAGAAAAAGATGAAATACCACCGCGACATTACTTGGACATTTCCGACTCGGCGGGAACAGTGGTCGCACGCCTTGATTTGTCCATCGGCAAAGGCATGCACAAAGCGGTGTGGGGTATGCGATACGAAGGGATGCTCTCTCGTGGAGGAGGCCCACTAGTAGCCCCCGGAAAATACAAAGCACAAGCGTTTCGTAGCGATGGGGCAGAATCGATCGCGATCGGCAATGAGATTCAATTCGAACTGGAAAATATCGTTAAACCGACCATTCCACTTCCCGATCGAAAAATGACCCTCAAGAAGGTTGATGAAATGGGGTTGGTTGCAAATCGCTCGCAATCCCTCAGTCGCGAGCTTGACGATCGTTTACAAGACGTCACCGAATTGATTTCACGGATCAAGAACAATCCCAAGGGAACATCGGCACTAATGAATCAGGCCCAAAGCTTGCGACAGCGGATGGAAGCCTTCGAACGCCAATTGAACGGTGATGAACTAAAGGATGATCGCTGGGCGATGACAAAACCTGGAATCAACCAACGAATCAGCAAGAGCCTGTATAGCGGCCTGTCGGGTACCCACGGGCCCACCAAGGCAGCGGTTGAACAATTTGAGATTGGCAAAAAACAGTTTGGTGAGATTGAACCCAAGATCCAAAAACTGCTGGAGCAAGACTTCCCATCACTGGAAAACGCCATGGAAGCCGCCCAAATTCCGAAAATCGAACTGGAAGTCGAATCTGGAGAAGGCGAGGACTAATGGGACCATCGCTCGATGAGAAGTAAGAAACGCGAGCCTCGTGGATCACTTGCGAGTCAGCGTTAATAAAAGAACTGAGAGCATCGCGAATCCTAAGATTCTCGATCAATCGCAGGCCGTGATCGGCGCCTCACTTGCCACCGGTTGAATCAAAGCCGGCCCCAATCTTACAAGTTCGTAAGCCCTAGAACCTTTTTTCCCTCGTGGAAATAACAGCGTGTGCCGTCCGCTTGAATTCCCCGAACCGACTAGAAAATACTGAAAAGGAGCGTGCCGACCGTGATGGTACCCAAGACGACTATCAACAGGTTTGGCATTACCTTGAACTCCTTCCGCAACGAAGGGCCAAACTGGCCAAGCAACAGCAGTGAAACAAGCACCCCGAGCACAACCCCTGCTGTGGTAATGCCTCTCGCAGTCAGAAATGCCGAGAGCAGAAGAAGCCCACCAGTGATGCTGCCGGCAATTAAAGAAGCCTTGCTTGCAGCTTTGACATAGCCCATGACTCCCCCAAAGACGACAAAAGCTCCGAATACTGCTGTCACGATTACCGGAATGTCCACACAAGTCTCTTTAATTTAGATCGTCAAGTTCTGGCAGAAACGATTCAGCGGATTCGAATACAGATCATTCCCCGCAAGCTGCCTTTCGCAGAATTGTAATGAGTCGCCCCCAAGGTTCCAGCCACCCAACGGCCCTACTTAACTACTCAACTTTCCTCCTCTTCGTAGCCGCTTTCGCAAGAATGCGGGCCGAGCACGATCCCCGGCACCAGGCACTCCCGCCTTCGAGCGAACGCCGCGACGCAGAGTGACCAAAGGGGCGTAGGGCCGGTGGCTAGAATTGGCGACTTTACAATTACTTAGATTCAACAGCGAAATCGCAATGCTCCACTAACCAGCAAGCCAAGACCATTCGCTGCACTGCTTGCTGCCCGGAATTAATCGCGGTGTGGAACTTTTAGATTTTTCCCGGAATGCATCTAAGATTCAATTGATTTGACCGTTGTCATGGAGATGCCCTGACTGCTGCGGAAATTGTCTTTCTGACGTGCAATGCTGCGTAGATTTCCTGCAAACTCAAAGTCCGAATTCACCGTTCACAAGAAAGAACTAATATGAAGCGTTTCATAATTCTTCTGGCTGCATTGGCAGTGCTCTCCGTCTCGACTGTCCAGGCAAAGCGTGCTGCCCCTGCCAAAGTTCCACCCGCCGTAGTCGGAAAACTTGAGTATCGCGCGCCGACGAGCCAAATGGGATGTGTTGAAGCCTGGGACACAGCAAGCAACGAAATGATCTGGCGACGCCAGATCTACGTCGTGAAATATACGGTCGGGCTTGAGCGAGATGTCCAAGACGTGTTCATCACAACACTTCAACACAAGGACAAAACTCTAGTTGTGACCAATGAAAGAAAATCGGAATACGCACTGAATTTGGACACCCTTCAAGTCAAGGTTCTGAAAGGGTCATTGATAGAAACAAGGTAATGACTTGCGAACCACCGGGTGCAAGCGAAAGACCCACAGGGCGAAAGCGATACCGACTGCCAACAATTGAATCCAGTAAATCGCGTGCAGGAAGTTTGGACGAACCAGTTCGCCTAAGCGAATAAAGGATTTCGTCCAGCGTCGCCTGGTCGTTGCGATAACAGAGCGGTTCGAATCTCACGTGCCCCACCCGAAAGCGACCTCGCTAGCTTATGCGGCCCAAATCGGGCGAGAGTGAGAGCGAAAGCAACGGTGTTCAAACTCTCGGCTTGGCTGGGGCTTCGAGATCGGCCGAGTGCTTGAAAATCCTTCCGTTTGACTTGACATTGATCAACCTGCGTTTACTTTGTATTGCAAAGCTAGTGTAGTTCCTACTCTTCTTGGAAGTGATTCATGCGTTCTCATCGTCTGGTTTCTTGTTACTCGCTCCTCTTCAGCGGGTTCGCCGTCCTTGGTGTGGTTTTGCTTGCCAGCAATTCCGTCGCTCAGGATTCCGCCGCGCGTTGGAGCGAACTCGGATACCCGAGATTGCCCGAGGGTTTCCCGGATGATGACCTCACATTGTTTGAAGGTCTGAACCTTGCTTGCGGCAAATGGACCTTCGAGGGTGAGTCGAGGCAGGAAGGAGTCGCGACTCCTGTGACAGCAGAATTGAATGTTACCGGCAGTCCCGTAGGGGGCATGTACGCGGGTTGGGCCATGGTGCTTCGGTGGTCAGCCGACTCACGCGATCGGACCATGCAGTACACGATCATGGCGACGCCATCCAAAACCGGGTTTAGATGGGGGCTTTTTGGCATCGATCTCGAAGCTTTGCAAAAATCAGCCAAGACGAGAATTCCAGCCAAGCCGTCCCATTACAAGGGAAGTTGGAATTCCGATCAAAGAACAATCATTTGGACGGAGAAGCCCTCAACTCAGCGGGAGGAAAATCCTGAAGAAACCCAACGGTCTTTCCAAATGGTTGTTGCCGCCGATGGAAGGATTGAGATCAAGAATGCCAATGACCTTGATGGGCAGCGTCTAGTGATCGGCAAAGCGATTGAACAAACAGAAAAAGCATCCGAGGACAAAATGTTCCTTTCGGGCAAACATCGGTTTCAATCAGCAGACATGGTCGCTGATCCTCGCATCAAGCCATATTTACCCCGCAAGGCAACCGACGTCGTAATCTTCAGTGAACGCGGAGGGCATTACGCAAGATACAAAGTCACGCTTGACGACTTCACCGAGTTTTTAGACGAGTTGTGGAAAAGGGACGGTGATACCTCGGTTCAAAAGCGTGATGAAATCGATCGTGAAAGAAAACCTGTCGGGCCGTCCGTCACAGAAAAATTTCGCGAGGTCGCCGGTTGGGCCCCGCTGGAAGATGCAATTCACTTTTCCGGTCCTACTAAATCGAACGGTGCGATGACGTCGTTCTTCTATGATCGTGCAACGGGTACCGTTTATCACGATCGTGGTTACTGGTAAACCATCACGAACGCCACGGGAACGTCTCGTTCACCTTTCACGCAACCGGCATCCGAACATGGATGCAAGAGTCCCGAAGCCATGTGAAGTGGCAGTCTGACCGGTAAACGCAACGCCAACCGTCAGTTCCATATCGCACGAGAGGGAATCTGCCTCACTACGCACAAGTCACCACCGCCCGCATGACGCACATCATGTGGCTGGTGAATTCGGCGTCTGAGATCCTGGAGGCAATTCTGTTTCTGCCGCGCGTTCAGCCGGGGCCGGAACCAATCACGGAGATCGAGGTGTGGAGGATCGCTCGGTGATGGATTGGGATGAGCAGCGGGGGTTGTCGTGGTGAAGCAAGCTGCAAATCGGCCGCCACTTAGTCTTGTACAGGTTGAGCAATGTCACAGACAACGCGGAAACCGTGCCCGCGGCTAGCACCTTGGAAAGACGGGTTGCAGCGACCGCGGCACGCAGACCGGCAAGCCTCTGCACTGCTGTTCCAAGCAGCCCCTCTGCCCACACGGCAAGGCCCCGAAGGGGGTCCCGCTGGGTCAGCAAAACTACCGAAGGAATAATCGCCGTACCAATCCGAACACCATTCCCACACGTTGCCATGCATGTCATACAAGCCCCATGGATTGGCGAGCTTTTTCCCAACAGGATGAGTCTGCTTACCTGAGTTTGACAAGTACCATGCATAGCGGCGTAATGAAATTGCATTATCGCCAAACCCGAACGTTGTTGTCGTACCCGCGCGGCAGCCATGCTCCCATTCCGCTTCAGTGGGTAAGCGGTAAACCCGACCCGCTGCTTTCTCGCTTGGGAGCGATGAGAGTTGAAGACAAAATCTATTCGCGTCGTCCCAACTTATCATCTCCACGGGATGACGAGGCCCCTTGAACCCACTTGGATTGACATCCATTACTTTTCGATATTCTTCCTGGGTAACTTCATAAGCTCCTAACAGAAATGGCTGCGTGATTGTCACCTGATGGACTGGTTTCTCGGTGTTCTCAACATCCTCACTCCCCATCATGAACATACCGGGAGGAATCACACACAGTTTCATCCCAATCGAGTTCGTTAGATTGACAGGTATGTCGAGATGGACTGCCCATGCCTTTTGATGCACTTTTGCTTCCCGAACATCGAATGGTGCAATTGCTGGTTGCGGCTTTGAGCCGTCTTGCTTCGATGCTTGTATCTGCGGCTTACTGGCTATGCCCCGTGCCACTGAATCATTGACCAAGATCTGCTTTTTCGTTGCATCACTTATCTCAAGCAATGCCCGGACACCAATTACAGCTAATGGGTAGTGGCGTTTCTGCCAGTTTCTAAAGTCGTTTGCTGCTTGGTACGGAGCCTTCGGATTAACAAGGCCACGCATTTCCTGCATATGAGAACCATCATCATCTTTCCATTCGTGCACGCCGCTCTGCTGAACCCATTCAGTCGCGTTACCGTGAACATCGTACAAACCGAAAGCATTGGGTTTTCTGGACGCAACGGGATCCACCGATTTCAGTGAGGAATATTCTTCAATCAGTAATGGTTTGTCGCCAAAGAAGTAGCGGGTACCCGTACCTGATCGCGACGCAAATTCCCATTCATCCGCCGATGGCAGGCGATAGCCGTCAACGTCAATAAGATCGATGATCCTCCCATCCTGCAGTTGATAGTTCACCGGCAGGTTTTCCGTGCGGGAAAGATTATTAAGGAGCCTGACAGCCTCATGCCACTGTAGCTTGGTGACCGGAAGGTCCGACACTGCTGTCGAATCGTTGCTGCCGGTCCAGCCGAGCTTAGTCGCCTGGCCCTCAGTCATTTCGGCCGTTGCAATGTAGTACGGGCGATCGATCGAAACTTGCTTTTGCTCAACCTTAAATCGGCCAGCCAGATCCTGTCCGTCACCGACTGCTCCAGCCTGGAATTCACCGGGTGGAATCAAAACAAATTTCATACCGATCGGGTTTTGGAATTCCACAGGAACACCTAGATACTTCGCCCACGCCACTTGATGAGCTTTTGCTTGTTTCGAGTCGAAGGGCACGATCGCGGGTGGTGGTGACTTGGCATTGTCCACCGTTAACCTCGACACCGACTCCCTCTCAACTTGACCTGGCGTGTTAGATGAAGATCCATTTTCCCCCATCAGATCCGCAGTCTCCGTGACACCTGTTATTAAGGATGGAGCAAGATTCTCTTCCGCGGTGTTGTCTGATTCCTGGGAACCGACGGAAGGCATTGGGCGTGATGTCTCAGGGATCGTAATCGCACCAATATCAAACCTCGTTGAATCATCGACCGCAGGCTCAGTCAACACCGAATCACTTTGATCGGCATTCGAGTCATGCAAGATCGCCGCGTCCAAGTCATGCTGTTGAACATTCGTGTCGGAAACGATGGTGCCAAGCGGATCACTCTTGAAGATGATCCACAAAATCACAATTGCCAAAAAAACACCGAGAATGCCACCCAATGGCACAGCAATAGCCGCGATCCAGCTGTTGGAAGATCTTTCCTGATCCGCTTTCTTTCGTGCAATCCTTCGCCCTCTCGGCTGATTTACTTGGCCCGTTGGAAACGATGGGAAATCTGAATTTGCGTAACTTTCGAAAGGTGAATCCGTGGATTGCTTGGTCGCTGTTGATGGTTGGGGTACTTCACTGCATTGGCTTCCATCACTCGAAATCTGCAGAGCGGTTTTGCACTGACTGCATTGAACCTGCTTGCCAAAACTTTGATCACTGAACGCTAACACGACTGCGCAGTTAGGGCAAGAAACCGGCACCGGGGGGAAGGCCCGGCTGGAGGTTGAGTCACGAGCATTCTGTGTTGAGAAATCTTGACTGGTCGGCTTGCAGAGGCTGTCATCGTACTGCTTCTTACTCTGCGGGTTCAGAAGAGTAAGCTTCGCGTTTGCGATCTCACTCAAAAGCGACTGAGACAATTCACCATGCGTCCCAAGTGCATACGTTCGAACATGTGCCATCTGACGCATGGCTGCCGCCTCGATCACCTCAGGGTCTGATTCGAATATCGTCAGACCAAGCAGTTGATAATGGTTTGCCGGTTGTTCTGAGGCTGGAATTCCAAGCCAGCGGTAATAGGGATCAAAAGAGTTTTTTTCCATCGTCAACTAATTACAGAATGCGAGTTCGGTTCCGTCCACTATTGAAATGTCACTAACGTTAATCGCTGCCGCACATCGAATCAGATCCGAAATAACACATGCCCAACGCACCAGAAAGACTTCTCCGAATCCTGGACAATAACCGGACCGCAATCACTGCTTTCGCACAATCCATTGCACACTGGAAATTCGCATGAGCTTGGATGCGGCTTTCCATTTCCGATTTTTCATCGACCTTTTTCGGTGGCGGAAGTATCAGCCTGTCTTCGCACGTTTGGACCAAAGTCTCGTCACAAGCGTTCCTTCGCGCGAGTGCTACCAAGCCTCTTGCTTCCACCAATACTTGGAGAACTTCCGTGGCTAACTCTGGGTACTTCAGCTGACAAGTTTGAACATAGGCAATTTGCCTTGCCGCAGCGGTTACGCTAGTGTCAACGGCGGATTCGAATTCCTCGCTCCCCAATAATTGGCAATGATTGCAAGGCTGACTGGATTGAGTGATGCCCAGAAAGGCATGATCGAGACTCATGTCGACGTTCATTCGGCGAGCCCACTGGGCGTTGGAGGGTTTTCGAAGAAGTGGCTATTGTGAATGGCGATGCAGACCGGCAACTTACGCCAAGAAAAACAACTTTTACTCAAAATCTTTCTGGCTCGCCTCACTCACAACCTGCGGCCGGTACCCACTGCAAGTTGCTCGACTTGCATGCACACCCAACAAGCCTGGACCTATCGCCATATCCGCATCCCGAGGCGAGTGCTTCCCGCTAGCCGACCGATTGCACCCTGTACGTCCTTGCGAGACAACAACCAGACGAATTCAGCTTCAGCTAAACCATCCAACATAGCCTAGCGGTCGCTAAGGTAGAGATGAACGTCATGAACGAAATCACGCGAATCCTCAATGATCTTCAGGAGGGTGATCTCCAGTCTTCAGATGAGCTGATGCCCCTTGTGTACAACGAATTGCGTCAACTGGCGGCAAACAAACTAGCCAACGAAAAGCCCGGACAGACCCTGCAGGCAACGGCACTTGTTCACGAGGCTTTCGTACGATTGGTTGATGTTGACTACACGCAGCAATGGAAGAATCGGCGGCATTTTTTTGGCGCGGCAGCCGAGGCGATGAGGCGGATCCTCGTCGATCGGGCACGAAAGCGGCGCACCGAGAAGCATGGCGGGGAACACCAGCGTTTAGAAATCGACCTCGGTTTACTCGCGATGGAAAACGGCGAAGACGAGTCCGTTGAAAGGCTAAGCGAGGCGATCGCGAGATTTGACGCTGTCGATCCACTTGCCTGCGAACTGGTCAAACTTCGGTATTTCGCGGGGCTTTCCATGCGAGAATGCAGTGAACTATTAGAAGTCGCCCCTCGATCCGCCGATCGCCTTTGGGCCTTCGCGAAAGCGTGGTTACTTCGGGAAGTCCGTGGAGAATCCTGTTGATGGCGATTGAGTCGAATCACGACGACTCTCGGGGCAAGCAGGGAAAACTCTCTTTTTCTGGCGCGGGACGAATTCCAAAAACGCCACTCTAGGTAGCCGGACATTCGGCGTCTCCCCGACGAGACTCCCACGAGCATGAAGTCTTCCACATGAACGAACGCAGCATTTTTCTTGACGCCATCGAACTCGACAACAAAACGCAGCGAGCCCGCTATCTGGACGGGGCCTGCGGCGATGATGCCTTACTGCGTTCTCGCGTCCAGACACTCTTGGATGCGCATGATCAGGCCGGTGAGTTCTTGGAAGAACCCGCCGTTTCACCAGTGGAGTCCTCCAACAGTTCAGCAGAGGATCCAAGTGACACGGATGAAGTATTGCTCCAATCCCTTCGCCCTTTTTTGAAAGAAGCCACACGACCGGACTGCCTTGCATCTCTGGGACACTACCAAATCGAAGCAATTCTTGGCTCAGGGGCCTTCGGGATTGTTGTGCGAGCTTTCGACGAAAAGTTAAGTCGCATCGTTGCGATCAAAATCCTGCATCCCGAATTGGCGCTCACTTCACCCCCAAGAAAGCGATTCCTGCGCGAAGCAAAAGCAGCCGCAGCCATCAATCACGATCACATCATCGGAATCCATGCGATCAATGAACTCCCAATTCCCTACATCGTGATGGAGTACGTCCGCGGAAAAACAGTTCAACAGCAACTGGACGAGAATGGCCCACTGGAAACCGAAGAGGTTGCCAGGCTCAGTCAACAGATCGCATCTGGTTTGAATGCAGCTCAAACGGCAAATATCATTCATCGTGATATCAAACCCGCGAATCTTCTTCTTTCGGACGCCGCTGTCCCTCGGGTGATCATCACAGACTTTGGTTTGGCGCGAGCTGTCGATGATGCCACGATGACCCAGACGGGAGTCATCGCTGGTAGCCCCCTTTACATGTCCCCCGAACAAGCGAGAGGTGAACCACTGGATCATCGGGCCGACCTGTTCAGCCTGGGCAGTGTCATGTACCAAATGGTGACGGGCCGTCCTCCGTTTCGGGGGCCGTCAACGCTTGCCGTCTTGAAACGTGTGACAGAAGACGAACCCCGCCCCATCGAAGACATCATTCCCGATGTGCCTGACTGGATGCGTCAGATTATTTACCGTCTTTTAGCGAAATCGCGATCAAGCCGTTATCAGTCCGCGATAGAAGTCATCGATGCGCTCACAAGGAAAGAAGCAGATTCTGAGTTCAACATAAATAAGTTTGTCACCGCCGCGGTTCTCGATTCGCCATCACGAATACCTCAAACGGATGAGATTGAACCTGCGCGACGCAGCTTCCCCGAACGCAAGTTCTTAAAATCAGCTGTGGTCGCAATGGTGGTCACGCTGGTGGTCACGCTGGTGGTCACCTACACGTCGGGAAGCTTTCTCCATTTCGGTACCGACCATTCCGGTGCAACAAACTCGAACCAGGATGATGCATCTGTCCAGAATCAACAACTGGTGGATGGCCAACAAGAAACCGGCGCTCCACTCGCAATAATCACTCATCCGATCCAGACAAATGCTGCAAGCTATCGAAAAGAGCGAGGCGGCGTGACGTATTGGTGCCCAACAGAACTCAATCGCTGGGCGTCCGTCACATTTAAAGTTCAGGTTCCTTTTTCGATTGCGGCTGTAAAGAACGTTCCACCGCTTGATCGCCATGTCAACCAATATCACGTTCCATTTTTACATATTTACAACAGTCATTCCGATGTAAATTTCGATCCGAAGGCGAGCGGGATACTGGAGGTCTCGATCGACGGAAAGGAGTGGATCAAGCTGTATTCGAGCACACCTGACGAAGGCCTCGAAGAATTCAACAACCTGTCGGATATTGTTCAGGGCCAGAAGATTTTCTATTTCCGCGGATCTCTATTTGTCTCCGAAATCAAGATGGCATGTCAATTCATTCGAAGCCGACCTGCTCTACAAGACAAGAACCCGTATCTTAATAGTCTCCGAATATCCGGCAGCGAGGAATCAGAGAAGGCGGTGGTTGTCTTTGAACCATGATCACAAAGACTTGGCCTTGGCCCCTTCTCCGAGTCAACACGTGGAGTTAATTTCCGGCGTGTTGGACGCTTCGAAACGGAGAGCAAATCATGCCAAGAAAATGCTGATGATATCCACTCTTCAACCGTCTTCGTAGCCGATTTCGCCAGAATGCGGGCCAAGCACGAAACTCCACACCAAGCAGATGGAGGGCCGGACCCGATCAAGGAAATTGAGGTGCGGCGGATCGCTCGGGTGATGGATTGGTGTGTGCAGCTGGGGATGTCGGGAGGGGTCTCTATATTTCGCCGACATCATCGCAAGTGAATTTCGCTGGCCGGCTCGAATTCGACTGAGAATCGCAACGAACCGACTGATACGAGAGCGAGAACCCCCGCGTTGTTGGCTCGTTTTAGTTTTTTGACCCCACGGTATCACCGCAGCGGCGATCTCGTTCAACGAGTGCTTCCTTTAACAGCATCGAGACGCGCCACCAGGTGATTGAAGCAAGAGAAGGTCAAGAGCGAACAAGCATCAAACGGGCTCCTTAGACCAAGTCTTTGACACTCGACTCCACGAGGTCAAAGACGTAGTTGTTATCCGTCATTATGGTCACTTAACGACTTTCGAATCGGGGAATTTCCAAGATCCGTCGAGTAGCTCCTTTCTCGGTTGATACATCCGAACGATATAATTCCATCCTGGAGTGATCGGTAGGTAATTCGAGTTGCTTGGGTCGCCCCCGAAATGAATTGTCACCGAACCATCTCGATTTCTTTGCGCAGTGACATTATTAATTGAGTAAGCGTTCAAGCTGTTTTTCTCTAGAAACCCCTTGGAGTTGTAGACGGTAATGGACGTGAAACCGTCAACGGGTACCTTCTCTGCAATCGTAAGCGTATAGGGCGTATTTCCGTCGTTGTCCTCGGGCACGACATTCATGTAGATAGCGGCCTCCTCAGGGTTGCCTCCCCAACCGTAAGCCGTGCCAAGAAGGTGGTTGATAGGATTCAGTTTGGATTTATCCCCAAACATCCCAGACGCATCTGTCTTTGTTGATGCCAAGATGTTGATTGCTTCGCGGACCTTCCCTAACGATGCCTCATCCCAGTCAGGTATTTCAAAGGATCCAACTTTCGCTTGCTCGATTGCGATCTCGTCCTGAAGCTCGTTGGCCGCCTTGATATCTTTCGGATCGTTTGCGTTCATAAACGTCCTGATACCTACAATGACGTACCGCGTTCCAATCTTTTCCTTTGTCAACGTAAATGACCCAGCCCCATGCTCAGCCGGTTGCATCGAATGATCCTGATTGATGACCAGCATGGACTGAAAACGCCCTTTCGAATCGGGCTTTAAGATGGTCACCGGTGACGCATCCAAATCAAACACACCGAAAGAATACAGAGTATCCCGGTTCATTCTGATCACATCTTGTTTGTCAATCGGCGTTGGCTGTCGAAGGTGGAGGAGTTTCCCGAAAGCGCCTTGATCCACATAGCGTTTCAGGGTCATATCTGTTTCGGCCCTGACAAAGTTATCAACCGTGACGGTTTCCTGAGCCAAGGTCGGCTCTGACACCACCAAAGCGATCCCGATCATTGATAGCGCCAGCGATTGCAGCCACTTCATTTCTGTGTTCCTTCTTGAGGGCAAATTCGAACTTTGCCGCATAACTTGGTTAGGTTTGGTTGAACCGGAAATAAACCTGCACATTTGCATTATCAACGGTTCGACATTTTGAACCTCCTAAGTTATTCAGTTCGCGTCACCTGGGATACCCGCCCCAGAAAGCCACGGGTCCACAAAGGGCACTGCTGATCACGCTCGTACGCTGGATACTCGAGTCAAGGATGCTCAGGACTAACTCCACGTTTCAAAAAAACCGGTCAGCTCGATTCCAACCCAGACCACCGAAAAGCGATCTCGCTAACTTATGCGGTGGAAATCAGGCGAGAGCGAGAGCGCAGGGACAAAAGACATCTCAAACAGACGCGGTTCGATCGATGACCAGACGCGGTCACAGGTACAGCAGAGAGTAGCGTGAGACCAATCGCTGCCGTAAAGTGCTGCCACAAATGGCGTTATGATACAGCTTTTGAACTGCATCCCAGCCAACTTTGAGAGTCAATTTGCGGTACTTGGTCGGGAGGTAACCAGAGAAAGCACGCCCAAAGCAAACCTCTTCGAACTACCTCTATTTCGCAAATTTGTCGCAACGTTTTTGCTGACTCAGACTAACGGCGAGGGTGTTGCTTTCAGTGTCACGGACACCGAATAGGATTCGAACTCTAAAACTCGCACTGAAATGAGAGTTCTCCATGTTTGGATGGCCCATTGCCAGAGTCTTTCTGGTTCGTTTTGGTCGACGCCTTTGCGATAAGCCAGAGGACATTCAGTCACCGGAGTGGCACGAAAACGTTCTCTCTGAACGTCGAAGCAGGCTTGAGGCTGGCAATACCAAGATGTCTTCTTGGGATGATGCGAAAGCAAGATTACCAAAGCTCGGCCAATGAAGATCCAAATCACGGAAGAAGCCGAGTCCGATCTTGCGAATGGCTTTTGGCTATATGAAATCCAGGCACCTGACCTTGGTGCTTACTTTCGTCCTTCCCTCATTTCCGATATCGACTCACTTGCTTTCCATGCAGGGGCACACAAGATGGCGCTCGGTTTTTATCGAGCACTATCCAAGTGATTTCCGTTTGCAGTTTACTATCAACTGCAAAATAAAACGGCAATCGTCATCGCAATGCTAGACTGTCGTCGTCAACCTTCATCGATTCGTCAGCGACTACCGGGAAAATAGATTACGGATCTAGATTCCTGCGACAAAAAGGAAAGCCCGCTGGTTGTGTCCCGCGTCATGGCACTGGCGATTCAGTGTGAGCATCTGATTCGAGACGGCGTGATTAAGAACCAGTCGGAGCACGCTCACTACGCCCAGGTCACCACGGCCCGTATGACGCACATCATGTGGCTGACCAACCTGGCACCTGAGATTCAAGACGCGATTCTCTTCCTTCCTCGTGTCGAGTCAGAGCCGGACACGGTTAAGGGGATCGATGTGCGGAGAATCGCCCGCGTGATAAACTGTGGTGTGCAACGGGGGAGGTGGGAACAAATTGCCGGTCGAGCCTCGCTGCAGCAGGGTCGCGGTAACCGCTGCGAGAACACTTTCGTTTTTTGTTGCCAGTGATGCAAACTGCCGAATTTCCAGTATTCGGGCCGCGCACACAGTTCCGCGGTGTACGTGTTTCGCTCGACATACCGTGCGACGGCAAGGGCGTGCTCATCGCTTTTCACAGTGCTCATCGCTTTTCACAGTGCTCATCGCTTTTCACAGTGCTCATCGCTTTTCACAGTGCTCATCGCTTTTCACAGTGCT
>JAQWPZ010000093.1 GCA_029245125.1 Rubripirellula sp. | reverse complement strand
ATGTGCATGATCTGCATGCCACGATGTTGCACCTGATGGGACTGGATCACGAAAAGCTGACCTATCGCTACAGCGGACGCGATTTCCGACTGACCGATGTGCATGGTCGCGTGGTCCACGATATCATCGCCTGAGGTCTTGCAAACAGTGTTGTCGACGTTAGGCACGGCGTTCACCACCGGGCTGATTGATGCGTCGGTGGATTTTGAGCTCCACGTAGATCTTTGTGCCACGTGGATCTTTGTGCCACGTGGATCTTTGTGCCACGTGAATTTTTGTGCCACGTGAATTTTTGTGCCACGTGAATTTTTGTGCCACGCGGATCTTTATGCCAGGGACTTGTTTGCCTTGCGGCCGCGTGGTTGGATGAGCACGGAAACGCTTGATGTGATCGAGCTCGCGATCACAATTCGGATAACAGACCACAGGATCCATTGAAATCAGGTGAGGCAATCATCCTATGGCAGACACTCCAGAAGAAGTTGAAGATCTGTTTCTCACCTTTTTGGGTGATGATTACAAATCACCGAAGCAAATTCGCACCAAGATGACGAAAAAGCTTGCCAAAGATCCGGGGTCTGCGAAGGCTTTTGCAGCGCGTACTTGGGCGTATTGCGAATTGGAAGAATTTGACGACGCAATTGGCGATGCAACGAAAGCAATCGAGCTGTGTCCCGGGGCGTACCTTCCCTGGCATGTACGCGGGACTTGCTTCTGGCGAAAGGATCAATCCGAAAAAGCTGAGCCCGACTTGACCGAGGCGATTCGCTTGGCCGATAGCGTCAAATTGTTCTTGGAAGACACGTATCTGTTTCGCGGGGGACTCCGCTGCAACGACAAACGACCGGAAGAGGCGATTGAGGATCTGAATCAGTGTTTAAAACTCCATCCTGAACATTCGTGGGGATATGTATTTCGTGGAAACGCTTATTGCCTGCAACAAAAATATCGCAAAGCGATCAAGGATTTTTAGAAAGCAATCGAATTAGAGGAAGAGGATGCCTACGCTCTTTCAACACTCGCCTGTTTACTGGCAACTTGTCCGGAGTCAAAGATCCGTGATGGCCAGCGAGCGTTCGAGCTGGCGGAACTGGCCAACGATTATTCCGAGAACGAATACCTGAGTGACTTGGCTGCCGCGCAGGCTGAATTGGGAGATTTCAAGCAGGCGGTGAAGATACAGAAGCGGGCGATCAAAAAATGTCAGGAGACTGAGGAGCGAGCGAAGCTTGAAAAACGACTGAAGCTGTTTGAATCAGGGCAACCGTATCATGCACTTTGGGACGAATGAACGCCGTCGCAGTGCTTTATGAATGGGCGTGCCGAACAATTGCCTGTAGCGGATTTACAGCACTCATTGACTCTCGCTTGGTTCCGCATCGCTTTCAGCTTTTTCGGCGGCGGACTGGACCGCATCTGCTTGCTCCGCGGTTTCTTCCGGAGCTTCTACGTTCATTGGTTGTTCAGGAAGAAATTGGCACTTGATGCGAAGTTCGACTTCGGCAAGCTCAGTGTCAATTGGTATCGGTATCCCCTTTTGCTTCAGGATTCCTTCAAGTCTTAGCAGGTTTCCCTCTCTATGGCTATAAAGTATGCGCACTTTATCTGTTTGGTGTAGGATGCCAAAGTCCGTAGACGTTTGTGCTGTTATGCCACGGAGAATAGGTCTTTCGGTGTTTTCAAAATGCTCTTCGAATACATTTGGCCCAAGCTTCGTATTGACAAGCTCTCGGAATTGGCTGTCAGTAAGTGTTAATGGTTCTGTCCAGACTGATTGTGGGCCACGATAGGAAGTGCCTCGAGTTTCCGATAGGCTGGATTTGGATCTTTTGGTGTACACGGTTGTTGCTTCTGCGATTGGCGAAATCGCACGCCTCGATTCGGATGCAGCCCGTTGGGCGACGGTTCGATCGACACGACTCTGCATACCCAAACGCCAGTTCTCCCAGCCTTCGTCATTTCGTTCGCCGCGCAGCAAAACAAAATCCGCTTGATGTAATGCGGGATCGTTGGGATCCGCTCGCAAGTCGAAAGGTTGAGCCACAAACGTGTTGACCTGTTCCCCATATTGGAGCAATTCGATCCACACCTTGATTCTGCCTCCCGTTCGGAATTGATCTTTCGAAATGCGTCCAGACTGAAAGCGAATGATCAGCGGTTCCTCGAACGCGAAGTCGACAATCTTTTCAACCTCGGTCATCCGCGACGACTCGATTCCAGGTAGCACGGCAACCGGGTGCTGTACAAGATTCCCGTCCTGATCGACGGTTGGCATCTCAACGACGGGGCCAAACGTCGATTCAGGTTTGTTGATGGAGATCTTACGACCATCAGGGGTTGTAAACGAGAAGGTTGCTGCATGGAGCGTTAGAACGCTGTGAAGACCGAGCAGTAGCGGGTAGAACAGCGAGGCGAGGAAAGCCGTGATCCAGAATGTTTGGGCTTTGTGGCGTTTGCACCAACGGAATGTCCGAGTGATGCGACTGACCGGTCTCGCAAAAATGGGGCGGTTGTTCAAGTAGCGTTTTAAGTCGCCAGCTAATTCAGCCGCTGAGTCGTAACGGCTTTGCCTGTTTTTTTGAAGACATTTCATGCAGATCGTACTCAAGTCACGATCGATTTTCCGATTGAGTTATTGTGGTGGAATGGGGTCAGCATCGATCACTTGTAGCAGGACGTCGGTGGTACTGGCTCCGGTGAAAGGCGGGCGTCCGGTCACCATCGCATAAAGCACCGCGCCGAGTGCGTAAACATCGGATCGGCGATCGATTGCATTCGTCTTGCCGCTAGCCTGTTCGGGTGGCATGAAGCCAGGAGTTCCCATCACCGCTCCGGTTTTCGTGATCGCGAGCGTTTCGTCGATCTGTTTCGCTAAGCCAAAGTCAGTGACGCGTGGCTCGCCCCTCGAATCGAACAAAATGTTTGCTGGTTTGAGGTCACGGTGAATCACGCCATATTGATGGGCAAAGTGAATCGCCTCGGTGATATTCAGGGCGACGTTGGCCGCTTCCTTGGTGGGGAGCGGACCGCGGTCGATCCGGTCCTGCAAACTCTCTCCATCGACGAATCCCATCGAAAAATAGGGTAGGCCGTCGTGCTGACCGATCTCAAAAATCGGGATGATTCCCGGGTGATCAATTTTGGCGGTCGCCTCAGCTTCGGATTGAAAACGCTCCATCGCGTCGGTGTTGGAAAATTGGCCAGCAAGGACCATCTTCAAGGCGACAATGCGGTTCAATTTTACGTGCCGCGCTTTGTAGACCACTCCCATGCCGCCTCGTGCGATTTCCCCCAACAATTCGTAATCGCCGATCAGAGTGCCCGAAGGGATGAGGTCCGATGGGGCTCGAGCGGTTTGGTTGAGCGGTGTCGTTGCTTGGACATCGGAGTTGGCATCCGACGTTTGTGGTTCAGCGTCGTGCGGTGCGTCCGGAGCTTGCGCCAGCGACTTATTTTGAAATCGCGAGAATGCGGTCTCGATCGCGGCAGCGTGTTGTGGCAGCAGCTGTTTATATTCATCAGCGGTTGGGGTTGGATTCGCTTCACGGCGCCACCAGAGTTCGATCTGCAGTAACTCGATCAACAGAAGGTCATGTTCCAGTTCGTCTGCCCGGTCCAGGAACTCACCGAGCTTCGGTTCCTGCTTCAACCGCCATGCTGTCTCAAACTCCTCACAAATCGGTTCGAAGTATTCGATACTGTTCGTTTTATTTGAGATGGTGGATGCTTCCCAGGCACCATCACCTTGCGAGGCCAGCGTCTTGCTGCTGGATCCGACAATCCGTGCGTCCATTTCCTGCAATCTTGTCTCGTCCGAGCGGTTCCCTGTATCGAGGCGGCTTGTCCTCTGGTCGCGTGGCAATACTTCGCCAGCTGCGTCCTGATTCTTCGACAGTTTCATGCGTTTCTCGCGGATTCAAGGTTGGAAGTCTGGCTCGGCCGCGAAGCAGACGGCTCTGCGTCCAGTGAATCCGGTTTGCCGGTGACAAGTGGACACAGAAAAACCTGGGATTTGAAATTTTGAGAGAATTCGCTGGTTGGGGTCGCCCTTGAATCGGGCGGCACCAAAATCTTGGGTATTCAAATCTGTTTTTCGGGGAATCTCGCCTTTTTGTTCGCAAAAGGTCTCCCTGACGCAACGAGGCGTCTCGACTCGCGTCAACACTCTGCCAGTGTGTCGAGTCTCGCTTGCATCGCACCACGGACTTTTTCGAGCAACCGTCGAACTGTTCGCTCTGAACGATTGGTGTGTACGGCAATTTCTTCAATTCGCATCCCGGCCAATCGCAACGCCAGCATGTCGGATTGGGTCTCGTCCAACCCGCCGGTCAACCATTCAATTTCTTCGTCCACCATTACTTGATCTTCCGGCGACGGCTCTCGTGATTGGGGGGGCCATTCTCGGCCAGGACCAGGATTGACATCGCTCTGTTCAACTGCCAGGTCGCGTTTCGCTGCCGAGTTGCGTTCCCATTGGGTGGCCAGTTTGTTCATTGCGATCGCGGCTAATAATCGCCAAAGGTCACCGCCCTGCTTGAGCTCGAAGCGTCCTTGTTCCGCTTTTGCAAAAAAGGTGCGATACGTCGACTGCACGACATCTTCGCCATCGATGCGACGTCGCAAGCTAGGCGACATCCGCGATTCGACCAAGGCAACGAGACGCAAGAGATAACGCCGAAACAAATCGTCGGCTGCGTCGCTTTCACCCGCTCGCAGACGCGCGAAGAGGTGGATCGATTCGTCAACCGAGTCGGTCATGAGGATCTGCAAAAGTTGAGCCGGTAACTGATGTGCCGGTGACTGGCACCGTTCGCTTGCCGGGGCCTCAAACGGCCCCGGTCGTTGTGAAAGCTGGCAGCTACGCTGGTGCGTTAGGATGCTTGGACTTTTTTCATCGCTTTACGAGCAATTGCGGCGCATTGACGGATGTCGTCGATTGGATCCTTGGGGTTTTCTTCATACTCCAGTGAAATCGCACCATTCGTTGGGAAGTTCACGGCTTTTAGTGCCTGGAAAACACCGTCAACGTCTAGATGTCCTTTGCCAAGTATCACACCCTCGGTCTTGTCTTTCATCTCGGCAAAATCTTTTAAGTGAATCCCGTACAGTCGGCCTTGGAGCAAGCGGATCACTTCCGTCGCTCGCTGCCCAGAGCGAATGTAGTGGCCCAAGTCGGCACAAGCGCCGATGCGCTCGTCATATTTCTCGACGGCCGTTAAAACATCAACCGCTTTGTTGTAGCGATGCCGCGGACCATGGTTGTGAATCGCTACCCGGATGTCGAATTCTTTGACCAGTCCATTCAGGCTGTCAAAAGCATCGGGATTTGGATCGGCCGTGAGGGTTGGAATCCCCAACGCCTTGGCGAACTCAAATAGTTTGCGATTCGCTGCTGCATCATTGGTCATGCGATTCACACCGTGTGCGGAAATCGTCATGCCAAGATCTTCGACCTTTTTTCGAGTGGCGGCAATCTCAGCGGGCGAACTATTGGTCGCTAGCATCCCGCTGTAGAACTCGACTTGCTCGAAGCCAAGCTCACTGGCATGTTTCAGTGCCTGATCCACATCGAAGCCACGTAAGGAATACAGCTGGATTCCCAGCTTGTAACCAGCTTTCTTTGCGGCCAACACTGAACTTGGTAAACAAGCTCCAGTGATCAATGCAGAGGAGGCGGCCAAAAACGATCGACGGTTTGAAAGGATCATAGGTTTGCGAGTGACCAAAATTGAGTCGCAGGTGGTAAAGCAAATGCAGGGCACCATCATCGGTCCCCGAGGCATAAAAGTCTAGCAAATCCAGCAGCAGGCGTTTCATCGCCCGTTCGAGCACCGTGGAGACGGGCTTGTGAGACCAAATGCGAAACGAAAGAATCACCTGGCCGGTCGGAGAAATCATTGCATTTCGACCCGGCGTTTGTCATGGTCGGGGCACTGGCAATCGAAGTTCCTGAGTTGGCAAGCAGCCCGCAATCAGCTTTAACTCGGCGGCAGTGTGACTTGTTCGGCGGTTGAGGCTGGTGGCTGCTTACGCTGTTTTTGCCGATTCATTCTGTTGGGGTATGGCCGGCATATGCAAGAAAGTTTGCCGAGTTCTGGTTGATTGAGAATGTTTGTGGAAGGGGCAATGAGATGAACAAGGAACTGAATGTGGGGCAGACCTCTTTGAGTCACGGGGAGCATGCAAAGCGTTTTCTTGCCCTTGGTGATTCCTACACCATTGGAACATCGGTTGCGATCGACGAACGGTGGCCGATGCAGTTGGTTGAGCGTTTGCGTGATGCGAGCTTCGATTGGGAAGAGCCAACGATCATTGCGAAGAACGGTTGGACGACGGGGGATTTGCTGACCGGGATTGAGGCTGTAAAGCCAATGGGTGTTTTTCAGATCGTCACGTTATTGATCGGTGTGAATAATCAATATGATGGGCTGGACGAAGACGAGTACGTGCGTGAATTGAGTGCATTGCTTGGCTTGGCGATTCGTTTTGCTGGCGGCGTTCCAGCTAGGGTGATGGTGCTGTCGATCCCCGATTGGAGTGTGACGCCTTTTGCGATCGAGCGAGACCCGGTGGTAATTCGAAAAGAGATTGATCGATTCAACCAGCGTAAAAGAAGCTGTGCAGACAAGCTCGGTTGCCAGTTTGTCGACGTGACGCCTCTCTCTCGGCAAGCAGCCGAAGATCCATCCCTTTTGGCGGCAGATGGGCTGCACCCGTCCGCGAAAATGTATGCCGCTTGGTGTGACTTGGCGTTTCCTGCTGTGCATCGCGCGATCGCGTCACAATAACGCTGCGGCACCTTTAGGTGACGGCCGCCCGTGCTAAAAAACGGGGGTGATCCCATGCACCGGTTTCGATCACTTCTACGAGAGCGTTTGCCGCAAACCAAACGTCCACGAATCTTAGATACAAAGGTGCAAACCCAAATCGCATCAGATCGGGGTCGCGAAAATCCCCGATAACGCCACGGTCAATCAACGCTTGCATCACGGCATACCCCTGCGGATGCTGAAAGGCAAGGTGGCCGCCTCGTCGCTTCGGGTCGCTAGGAGAGGCAAGCTTTAACTGCGGGTCGGTTGAACGTTGTGCAACGATGCGAACAAACAACTCTGACATCGCAATGCTTTTCTCGCGAACGCTGTGTAGATCGACTTGATTCCAGATGTCGAGTCCTGCTTCCATGGCTGCTAAAGAAACAATCATCGGCGTGCCACTGAGCAAGCGTTTGACACCTTGGGCGGGGGTGTAGTTCAGGTCAAAGTCGAACGGCTTCGCATGTCCCATCCAGGCAGTGATCGGTTGGTCGATTTGTTCTTGATGGTGGCGAGCGACAAACATAAATGCGGGTGCGCCGGGACCGCCGTTCAGGTATTTGTAGCCACAGCCAACTGCCAGGTCGGCATCACATCCATGCAAATCCAGCGGTACTGCACCTGTGCTATGCGAAAGATCCCATAGCACGATCGCGCCGGCGTTGTGAGCACGCTCGGTGATTTTCGCCATGTTGTGTATTTCGGCCGTCTTAAAATCGACGTGTGTCAGCATCACAACTGCGACCTTGTCATCCAGGGCATGATCGACTTGACCGCCCGGGACGATTTTCACCTCGACGCCAGGATGCAGCTCTTCGACTCCCTTCGCGATGTAGATGTCGGTGGGGAAGTTACTCGACTCGATGACGATGACGCGGCGGTCGGGCCGCAGTCTCAGCGCCGCAACCAGCAGTTTGAACAAATTGACCGAGGTGCTGTCAGCCACGACGACTTCGTCCGCGTCGGCTCCGAGTAACGGTGCGATTTTCCCCCCGATTCGCTGTGGCATCTCAATCCAGCCAGCTGTATTCCAACTCCGCACCAATCCTTCACCCCATTGGCTCTCGATCACGGCAGCCACGCGATCCGAGGCCGTTTTGGGGAGTGCTCCCAGGGACATTCCGTCAAAGTAAGCAACGCCCGCTGGCAAGACAAATTGTTTACGGCATTCGGCTAGCCGATCACTGACATCTAGCCGCTCACAATATTCGCGGTCAATCAGGTTGGCGTGGGAAGAGAGGTCGGCGTGAGGGATGTGATTGTTCATTGCGGAACTTTAGTCGGCTTTCAAGCCTGCCGGAATTTCGGCGCCGGAATTTTGGCGGTAGTTCAGCCAACTATGGTGGAATCCAAGACGCCCAACAAGGCTGAAAGTAGCTGGCTTTGGCGATGCAATTCTCCTGAGTCACCACGGCTCGTGCATCATCGGTGGCAACTTGGTCGGTGGCTGCTCCGATAGTGGTGATGTATTTCACTGGCCGCATTGATGGTCGTCGAGTGTTAGACTATCCATTCCTAAGGTTTCGAGATTGATCTGTTGGCCAGTTTGTGTCAGGGCATGATGAGTGAAATTCCTTTTGATCCCTATCACAAGTGGCTGGGAATTCCGTCGGCGGAACAGCCTGCCAATCACTATCGCTTGCTTGGCATCCCGCTGTTCGAACAGGATGAGGATGTGATCGAAAACGCAGCGACTCGTCAAATTGAATACCTGCGGACGTTCGCTGTGGGCCCGAATGCTGAGGATTCGCAAAAACTGTTGAATGAAGTTGCGTTGGCGAAAGTCACCTTGTTGAATCCGCCTGAAAAGCATGTCTATGATCAAGCGTTAAAGGATGCGAACGGGCTGGAGTCGCAGCCGGAGCAGCAAGGAAATCCTCCGTTGGTTGCAGGCACCGACGAAGTTTCAGGCAAAACTTCGTCTGTGGAGAAAGCTGGCACGAACATGGCTTCCGAGTCGTTGTTGGAATTCGATTCGCTGTTTGCGGCCGCCCCAACAACTCACTCGCCCTTTTCGACAGTCCGAAAACGCTCTTCTACATCCGATTCGAAGTGGCTGTTGCATGGCGGTGTGTTGGTTGGTTCGCTGGTGATTGTCTCAGTAGTCGCTATTTTCTTGTATGGCAAAGAGAAAACTGACTCTCGATTGGCTGCTGAATCCCGTGCCCCAGCTGCACTAGACCCAGTTGCACTAGACCCAGGTGAAAACCCGCAAGGTAATTCATCGCAGCAACAAAGAGAGTCGCCGCAAAACGGGATGTCTAAGCGAAGCAACGCCGAGCGAGAGAGTACCAAGCGGGCACTGGGCTCGGCGAACAATCGTGCCGTTGATCAACGAACTGAGTTTGTTCGGCTCTATGTTCTAGTCAACTCGGATGGTAATTTTAATTTTAATGTGATCGTGTCTGAGGAAGAAATGCATAAACGACGTGAATTGTTTTCCGATTTAGGAAAAGATCTCACTCAGGGCGAGTTTTTGGGATATGCCGCCACCGAGAAGCGGCCTGGTTTAGTTCCCCTTTATCGTTATCGCACAGCAGGGGCGAAGCGTTATCTGTTTTGCAAAGAGCGACGCACCGGCGCTGGTTCGCAACGTGAGAAATTGCTCGGTTGGGTTTCGCCGACGCCATGCGAAAATGGGGCGACGATTTTTCGTTTGCGCGAAACAAAGAGAAACCGACGGAGGATCACGACGAACGTTACAGTGCGCGATCAACGAGTGGCGGTTGGCGATGATATGTCGGATGGTCCACTCGCCTACACATTCATTGCGCCCAGGCTTCCCGACAGGAATTTGTCCCCATAGGTCCCGAAACGGATGTGATTTCGTCGGTCGCCTCTTCTTCGTCATCATCGGCCGTTGGAATCATTCGACGCAGTGTTGAGCAGCAATGGTTTTACATCAGCACTGTTGTTCAACGTGCTACCGTTGTAAGCCGTGATTCCGCCGGAAATTCGATTCGGAGGATCCTGATATTCGCTAGCCTTGAGCTTCGCACGATGCAACGTGAACACCGCTATCGCTCGCTGGGCATCCCGCAAGAATCGCTGCGGGAGCGGTCAGTGGGCGATTCGATTGTCAACGTCCCCATTTTTCACGCATTGGCAAGAGTCGTTGCAACAATGAGGTCATGATGTCCTTCTCGGGTGGCAGTCACTCACTTGGCGCGGTCGGCAAGTTCCTGCAATTGCAGCGAAATACGAGAGGCTTTCATCACGTCGGCCGAGGATAGGTGAAGATCAGTTTCACCACCGATTTCATGAAGGAATGATTCTAAATAGGCACCTGGTTTGCCGATCGGAAGTTCGATGTTTCTCGGACTGTCCTCTCCATTTTTGAAGAGAGTTATCTGAGGCGTATTGAATCCGGCCTCAAGAGCACCGTCTGTTCCCCAAATAGTGAATCGCCAATAGATGGGCATCGTGTAGCCGATGGAATCAGGAGTGAGGTAGGAGACATCGAAGATGACACCGGCACCATTTTCTAAGCTCAGCATTCCCTGTCCGCATTGCTGAAAGTCGGGGTGCTGGGGTGCTGTTGCGTTCCAGCCGCGTGCTGCGGTCAGCTCATTGATTTCTAGACCCGTAGCCCAAGGAATAAAATCGATCGCGTGCACGGCAATGTCGTTGATCACGCCACCGTGCATTCCAGGTTCGAAATACCACATCGGACGTTTTCCATAGTTCAGCGGGTGTTGGCCGTCGAAACTGATCGCCTGCACCTCGCCGATTTCTCCGTTGCGAATCAAGTCACGCAGTCCCAAGAAGACCGGCAGATCGCGCATGTCCAACATGCAGCCGACGATTCGATCATTCGCTTGGGCGGCCGCTTCAATCTGGTCAAGTTCGGCCAGCGAGGTGCAGACGGGTTTGTCGCTAATTACATGACGGCCGCGTTGAAGTGCAGCGATTATCCGGTTGGCCCGCAGCCCGTAGCTATCGCCCACCGCTACCACATCACACTCGACTTCATCAAGCATCGCGTCACAACTCGTGTGGGTGAGTTTCAGATCGTCCCGCGCTGCCAATTCCTCGCGTGTGGCCGCATCTTCCTCGCAACAAGCCACGATCTCAACGTCTTCCCGATCACGACAACGCTGATACATGTCGAAAATGTGTGGATGACGAAAACCGGCGAAAGCAAATCGAACGTTCATGGTCGTAGAGTTCCTGAAGGGGCGAGGCTGTCTGAGAACTGGCCGGCCTGAGAGCGGGTCGGTCTGAGAGCAGGCCTTACGCTGTCAACGTGTTCCCGCGTACGAGAAAGAGATCGTCTGATGGAGACGCCTATGCTTTTTCCGTCAAGCGACTGAGCGTCAGTCTACCATCGTGGTGCGCAGCGGCGACCGTCAGGGAATCGGGGGCATAGTCCATGTCGAGAACCGTATTGGGTAACTTAAATTTGTGGACGTCGGTCTTTTCTTCTTTGCCCCAAAAGACAAGGAAACCACCTGTGCCACCGCCTGATGCCCCCATCAGTGTTCCGTCTTGAAGGTAGTGCAATCGCCACAGGATTCCGTGAGTGATTTGCGTCGCCTCATGCGTTCGGATCTCATCGCCTGTCTGCCAGTTAAGAACGACAACCAGGGGTTCTTGTACGCCGGCGAATGGATTGGTTCCTTTGTGAAGGCCACCGCAGGCGAGTTCTGTGCCATCTTTGCTCAAGTCCATGCAACGCACGCCACCGTAATCCACTTGCTGTCCGGTGTGGTAAGTGTGTAAAGCTTTGGCCTCTAGGGTTCGCGCCTTGCCGAATTGGTTGGTTTCCCAAATGTGAATCTTGCCTTCTAAATCACCACTCGCCAGAAAATCCCCAGTAGGATGAAAAAACAGACTGTAGATGTGTTTTTGATGCCCCTTCAATTCGTGAACTAGGTCTCCCGAATTGGAATCCCAGATCCTGACGACAAGATCGTTTCCAGCGGTGGCAATCAATTGGCCATCGGGGCTGACCGATAGCCATCGCACCCAACCCTGGTGAGCATCGATCGTCTTCATCGGTTCGGTCGATTCGGATTCGTTGTCCCAGAAGCATAGCCGTCCATCGTAGCCAGCGGTAAACGCTCGCTTGCCGTCTTTGGAAAATCCAATCGCCCGCAGCCAGCTCTCATGCCCACTCAACGCGACCTTCTGTCCGTCATCCAGATTCCAGCGTTGTAGGTTCTGATCCATGGAAGTTGAAAAAACGAAACGCCCGGAGGGATCAAAACGGCAACCAATCAATGGGGCGTCATGCTTCCATTCCTTATCGATATGTACCGACTTGAAATCGAGCTTTGCCGTCTCGTCTTCTGTTTGACTTTCCTCGTTCATGCCAGCAACTCCTCGATGGCTTCACCAGTTGGATCGGCGATCGGAATCATTCGTCCCCCAATATCAAACTCGGCGGTCGGATCAATCCCGAGAGCTTCGAGGTAAGTGTGGAAGAGGTCGGCTTGATTGACTTCACGATCTTTGATTTGCATGCCATCATCACTCATCGCACCGATCACCCCGCCGTGTTGTAATCCGCATCCCGCCATCGCGATAGAAAAGCCGCGTCCCCAATGGTCTCGGCCGTAGCGATTGTTAATCTTGGGGGTGCGACCGAATTCGGTGAGAACCAGCACCAGAGTCGACTCGAGTAATCCGCGTCTGTCCAAATCGGTAATCAGCGCCGAAAAGGCTTGGTCAAATTCGCCAAGTTGCTCGATGTGGAAATTGAAATTCTCGGCATGCGTGTCGTAATTGGAATGGCTGACTTGCACATAGGAGATCCCGTGCTCCACCAATCTGCGGGCCAGCAGACATTGCTTGCCCAAGTCGTGATCACCGTATTCTTCCAACAGCTTGCTCGGCTCCTTCGAAACATCGAACAGATCCCGTTCTTGCATCAGTTGTTCGGCTTGCTCGAAGCTCTGCAAGTAGGCATCGGTTTCTGCTGTTCGACGACGCTGCAAGAACTGCTCGTTGGCCATTCTTCGAAAGCTCTGTCGAGAGTCGTTGAGCGTGGCCGTCATCCCACCGGGGAGTTGACTGTTGCGTAGGCCTCCACTGGTACCAACAGCTATGCTGGAATATTTCGGTCCCAAGTAGGCTGCGTTTGAGCCGCGTGAGCCGCTGCCCGAGGAGACATGGATGTGTCC
>JAQWPZ010000090.1 GCA_029245125.1 Rubripirellula sp. | reverse complement strand
CCCGCCAGGCAGCACTCCCCAGCCGGTACGGACTCTTAATTCTAGCGATCGTCATGCTGGCGGCAGGAGTTGCCAAAGCGGCGAGTCCGAACTTCGTCATCATCTTCATCGACGACCAGGGTTATGGTGATTTAAGCTGCTTCGGCTCCAAGACGATTCGGACACCAAACATCGACCGGTTGGCACAAGAAGGCCGCAAGTTCACCAGTTTTATGGTCGCATCGCCAGTTTGCACGCCTTCGCGGGCCGCACTAATGACTGGCTGTTACCCCAAACGTGTCGGGATGCACCAGTATTGCTTGTTCCCTCAGTCGACCAAGGGTCTACATGCGGATGAACACACGATCGCGGATCATCTTAAATCCCAGGGGTACGCTACTGCTTGCTACGGTAAATGGCACTTGGGGCATCACCCTGAAGTACTTCCAACGTCCAATGGATTCGATACCTACTTTGGAATTCCTTATTCCAATGACACGAATCATCCAGACAATAAGGGCAAACCCAAGGGCGGACCGGATGGCATGGACATCCTGTGGAAAGATCCCCAGTCCACACTCACAAAATGGAATACGCCACTCATCGAAGACGAGGCAATCATTGAAGTCCCGGTCGATCAACGGACCGTGACACGACGCTACACCCAAAAGGCGATTGACTTCATCAAGGCGAATCAAGATGGCCCCTTCTTGGTCTACCTGCCACACTCGATGCCGCACATCCCACTTTACGTGCCGGACGATGTGCGTGATCCAAATCCCAAAAATGCGTATACCAACACAATTGAACATATCGATTCAGAGGTGGGGCGACTGCTCAACACAATCGACGAGTTGAAGCTTACCGAGAACACATACGTGATTTACACGACCGATAACGGTCCCTGGCTGACGTTCAAACACCACGGTGGCTCGGCTGGCCCTCTCCGTGATGGAAAGGGCACAACCTTCGAAGGTGGACAGCGAGTGCCCTGCTTGATCCGCGGTCCAGGGGTTCCGGCGGGAACCGTCTGTGATGAGCTGACCGGAACGATTGATGTTTTGCCCACGATCGCAGCACTCACCGGCAAGTCGCTGCCGTCTGAAAGAAAAATCGATGGGCTGGATGTGTCCGATCTGTGGTTGGGAAAGACATCAGAATCACCTCGTACCGAGTTCGTTTACTACACTTTTCACGGCAACCTGGAAGGGATTCGCCAGGGCGATTGGAAATTGTTAATCAAAAAACAAAGGCGCCCACGAAACCGCCCCAACAATCAGGCCGCGAGCAAACCACCGCAGGTTCTATTGTTCGACCTCAGCAAAGACATTGGCGAACAACTGAATGTCGCTGACGACCGCCCCGAGATGGTGAAGCGGTTGCAAGCACGCATGGAAGTGTTGGATGCCGAAATCACCATGAATGCTCGCGATCCTTGGGTCAAAGGTCCCGGAGCCTGATGGCTGGTCCCCGACAAGTCGCACTGACGAGTTACAAGTCGCACTGACGAGTTACAAGTCGCACTGACGAGTCACGAGTCACGCTGACGAGGTACAAGTCGCACTGACGAGTCACGAGTCACGCTGACGAGGTACGAGTTGTGACTCACGCTATCGAGTACCGCGCGTGGCAGCGATTTGCTTGGATCGCTGCAAAACAACGGAGGCCAACAGCGCTCGGATCAAACAGCGCTCGGATCAAATTGCGCTCGAGATCTGATTGCTGAGCATTGACGCGGCAGTTCGCAACTTGGGCAAGATCCTCGTTTTCAACTCCTGCGCACTAATTCGCGTTGCTTGAACTCCCACGTTCATCGCGGCGACGATCCCACCGTCTGCCCCATGAACGGGAACAGCGACCGAGCGGAGACCGACTTCCAGCTCCTCATCGACGAGAGCATACGCCTGTTCCTTGACCTGACGAATGAAGTCACGCCATTCGTGAGTGCTGGTGATCGACTTTGCCGTATGGGCAACCAGCGGATTCCGCGAGAGAAATGCTTCGAGAGCCTCGTTCGACATGCCACTCAGCAGCACGCGACCCAACGACGTGCAGCTGCTGGGTAAGCGACTGCCAAGGTTCAAAGAGACCGTCATGATCCGCTTGGTGGCAGCCCGTGCGACGTAAACAACGTCATCACCATCAAGAACCGCGAGCGAACAAGATTCTTCGATCTCTTGGCTTAATGAATCTAAGAACGGCTGAGCGAGGGCGGGCAAGGACCGCGACGCCGAGTAATAGGGCTTTGCTAATGACAAAACCTTCACATCCAACTGGTAGCGACGATCGTCATGCCGCACGTAGCCAGCTTCCACCAACGTGTAAAGACACCGCCTCACCACGGCTCGGGATAGCCCGGTGTTCTCACAAATCTCTCGAACCGTCAATTCGCCGTCGCTATCCGCAAACGCTCGCAAAACCCCCAGTCCCCGCGCCAGGGACGTCATGAAATTGGGATCGCCGCTGCGGAACAACAAGGAGTCTGCGGAATCTGGCATGTCTACTGTCACAAACGGGACGTGAGGGGCATCTGTTTGGTTATAAAGGGGGGGGGCAAGCGGAGTCGCCCTCTTCAATCATCCGGACGTAAAAAAGATCGACTTTCCGAGTAAAACAACGCTTTTTAACGCCAAAACCGCCACGCATCCCGACGGCCAGCGTGCGATAATCGCACGATTTGACCAATGATCGCACGGTGCTATGTTATAAAACGAGTTTACCCTAACGCAAACGAATTCGGTCAAAGAGCCAGTCAGTTCTGAACGAGTTCGGACGCTGGATCGTGCGACCGCGACGCTCCAGCCTCGCAACGAAAACCTAACCGTTGCCGCTAACAACGAAAAAAATAGTCCAATCGAGCACCGGTGAGTTTGATAGCCATGCTGACATTCAGCAGGCCGCTCACGAACGCACCAGGTTGAACAAGAAATCGTTGGTCAGCCGTTTCGCTGACGGCGATCTCGATCGTCCGCTAAAATCGAACCATGTCAAAATACAGTCCCCTAGCCGACGCCATTCAGACGCATATCAGCGACGGTGATTGCGTTGCGTTAGAGGGCTTCACACATTTGATCCCGTTCGCGGCAGGCCACGAGATCATCCGCCAACGAATTCGAGATCTCACACTCGTGCGAATGACTCCCGATCTGATTTACGATCAGATTATTGGGATGGGGTGTGCCCGCAAGTTGATTTTTTCGTGGGGTGGCAATCCTGGTGTAGGATCGCTGCATCGTTTTCGGGATGCGGTGGAAAACCAGTATCCCAACGAAATTGAGATCGACGAACGAAGTCATGCCGCCATGGCAGCGTCGTACGCAGCCGCCGCCAGTGGATTACCGTTTGGCCTGCTGCGAGGATTCGTGGGATCCGACCTACTCGCCCACAATCCGAATCTAAAGTCGATCGACTGTCCTTACACGGGTGAGCGTTTAGCGACAGTACCCGCGATTCGCCCCGACGTGGCAATCATCCATGCACAGCAGGCGGACAGGGTGGGGAATGTTCATTTGTGGGGGATTGTCGGCGTGCAGAAAGAAATCGCGTTGGCTGCCAAACGCGTGATTGTGACAGTCGAAGAAATCGTAGATAAGCTCGACGCGCCACCAAATGCTTGCGTCATACCTGCGTGGGTCGTCACTGCAATTTCTCACGTGCCGCGTGGAGCGAAGCCTTCTTACGCACATGGTTACTACGAACGCGACAACGAATTTTACAGATCGTGGGATGCAATTTCACGATCTCGAGACAAATTTTCGGCTTGGATGAATCAGCACATCATGCGTGAGAGTTTTGAGACTTTGCACGGTGAACCGATGCTATGACCGCAGCGTCACCTTCGGAGATCATGACGATTGTCGCCTCGCGTCTGCTGAGCAACGGGACCATCTGTTTTGTGGGGATCGGCATCCCATCCAAAGCCGCCAATCTAGCTCGGCTGACGCATGCCCCTGACCTTGTTTTGATCTACGAGAGCGGAACGATCGGTGCACGCCCTGAAGTTTTCCCGCTTTCCATCGGCGATGGTGAGCTGGCAACGACAGCCGACACGGTCGTTTCGACAACCGAAATTTTTTCGTATTGGCTTCAGGGTGGCCGAGTGGCGGTCGGATTTTTGGGAGCAGCACAAGTCGACCGGTTTGCCAATCTAAATTCGACGGTCATTGGAAATTACGATTCGCCGAAGGTGCGACTACCGGGTGCCGGGGGTGCTCCGGAAATTGCGGCGTTAGCAGCAGAGACTTTCGTCATCATCGAGCACGACAAGCGGAAGCTAGTTGAAAAAGTCGACTTTGTGACTTCGGCAGGCTTCCTCGATGGCGGAGATTCGAGGCAGCAGAGGGGCATCCGCAACAGCGGCCCGAGCGTCATCATCACAGACCTTTGTTGTTTCCGCCCCCATGCTGAGACCAAAGAACTGACGGTGACACAGTTGCATCCGGGGGTCACTCGCGAGCAGGTTCGCAACGCCACGGGTTGGTCCGTCAAGTTCGCAGATGAAATTTTCGAAACGGAACCGCCGACCGAAACAGAATTGGACACCTTGCGAGACTTGGAGCACCGCACCGAGCTAGCCCACCGCGGGAGTGGAGCATGAGCCAGCAAGCTTGGATCTGCGATGGAACACGCACACCCATAGGACGCTACGGCGGGTCCCTCGCTGCGGTCCGTCCTGATGATCTAATTGTCGCTGTCATTGACGCGATTGTGACTCGAAACAGACAGGTCGATTGGGAAGCGGTCGATGATCTCCTCGTTGGGTGTACGAATCAGGCAGGGGAAGACAACCGCAACGTGGCTCGGATGGCGGGGCTACTGTCGAAATTACCAGACACCGTCCCGGCCATGACGGTAAATCGCTTGTGCGCCTCGGGCATGGATGCTGTTGCGATTGCCGCTCGCAGCATTCGCGCGGGCGAGGCTGACCTGTGCATTGCCGGTGGTGTCGAGTCAATGTCTCGTGCCCCCTTTGTTGTTCCCAAATCGGAAGCTCCGTTCGGTCGAAATCAGACGCTAGTTGATACGACGATGGGATGGCGTTTCCCTCACCCGCAGATGGAACAACAATATGGATGCGAAACGATGCCTCAGACTGGGGAAAACGTCGCTGAGCAGTTCAACATCAGCCGAGAAGCGCAAGATGCGTTTGCGTTGCGCAGTCAACTTCGCACAGCAGCCGCCACGCAACGCGGATTTTTTGATGGCGAAATCACGTCTGTGAAAGTGCCGGTCAAACGGGGCGAGCCAATCGTCGTCGACTGTGATGAACACCCCAGACCGAACAGCACGATGAAGGGGCTTCAAAAACTTCGGCCATTCGTCAAACCAACGGGGACGATCACTGCCGGGAACGCATCCGGTATCAACGATGGTGCCTGCGGGATGCTTGTTGCGTCCGATTCTGCGGTCAAAAAGTACGAACTGACACCGCTCGCTCGTGTTGTGGCAACGTCCGTCGTGGGTTTATCTCCAAGCATCATGGGGCTCGGACCTGTTCCAGCCACTCGCCGAATTCTCAAACAGACACAAGTTGGATTTGATCAGATTGGAGTCATCGAACTCAATGAGGCATTCGCGTCGCAAAGCGTTGCGGTCCTTCGTGAATTGGGCCTCCCTGAAGATGCTCCCCATGTAAATCCAAATGGTGGAGCGATCGCTATCGGACACCCACTGGGGATGAGCGGAGCCAGGATCATCTTGACGGCCAGCAGGCAACTTCAGGAAGTGGACACGCGATACGCACTTTGCACGATGTGCATCGGCGTTGGGCAAGGAATCGCTATGTTACTGGAGAAAGCATGACACGGACTTCAAGGCCTGTTGCCTTGGTGACTGGCGGTGCGACCGGCGTAGGGCGAGCGACTGCAATCCGGTTCGCTCAACAAGGGCACGATGTCGTGGTCAACTTTCTCGGCCCAGAAGTTGATACCGCCCACGAAACCGTTCAGATTATCGAATCACTCGCCGTTCGCGCTATCCCCGTTCAATGTGACGTAAGTGATAACGAGCAAGTCGTTTCGATGGCAGCCGAGATTCAAAAGTTGTTTGGCAGACTTGATGTGCTGATCAATTGCGCTGGCACCACCCAGTTCGTCGATCATGCCGATTTAGATGGCCTGACGGAGAGCATGTGGGACCGAATCTTGGCGGTGAACACGAAAGGCCCTTTTCTTGTCAGTCGTGCGTGCGTTGACATGTTGCGTGCTGATGCGGGTGGTTCAATTGTCAATGTTTCCAGCGTTGCCGGAATCTCAGGATTTGGTTCGTCGATCGCATACTGCGCCAGCAAGGGTGCTTTGAATACGATGACGAAATCGCTGGCTCGAGCATTGGCACCACAAGTGCGGGTGAATGCCGTTTGCCCCGGCCCAATCGATAGTGGATGGCTGCGGCAGGGGTTAACCGACGAGCAGATGCAGTCACGGGTGAAGAGCTTTCCGATCCCCCGACTGGCTCAGCCTGATGACATTGCTGATACCATACTTTTCCTGGCATCCGGTACTGCATTAACGACTGGCCAATTACTGGTCGTTGATGGTGGCCGAACGATGGGATGAATCAGAGGACTTGAAATTGAGTGACGCGCTTGACCGAACAGACTGGAGTTTTTACTCCGGCTCCCAACTGACATTTGGGCCTGGTGCAATCCGAGCGCTGCAGAGCGTCATCAACAGAAGAAAGCTGAAGCGTGTCTTGGTGGTGACAGACACCGTGTTATCGGAAGCTGGGATTGTGGCTCAGGCGGAAAACGTCCTGGCGAAGACCTCCGCGGATTGGACGCTGTTCACCGAAGGTGAAGTAGAACCATCGACTTCAACGGTCGCACGCGTGGCGGAATTAGCGAACAGCTTCCAACCTGATCTGTTTGTTGCCATTGGCGGCGGCAGCAATATGGATTTGGCGAAAGCTGCGGCAGCCTCGTTTACGCACAACATGGATGCGGAGCGAATGCTCGGTTTCGATCAGGTACCAGGCCCAACCACACCCCTGGTTTGCTTACCCACCACTGCGGGAACAGGAAGCGAAGTCACGCATTCGGCGGTTTTGAAGAGTGCTGCGACGGGTCAAAAAGGGGCCATCCTCAGTCAATACCTTCGTCCCGATGTCGCGATCGTTGACCCGAATCTGACGATAAGTTGCCCGCCCAAGGTGACTGCGGAGTGCGGCTTTGACGCAATCACTCACGCAATTGAAGCACTGTTGGTAAATCGCTGGTCAAATTTAACCGAGGATCAAAACCATGGTTTGCCTTATGAGGGAAATCATCCGCTCGGCGATCTCTTCGCCGAAAAAGCGATCTCTCTAATTGCGAGTAACCTGCAGCGAGCAGTAGGGGCCGCCGAAAGCATTAGGTCCAGAAGCGGAATGGCGTTGGCCGCAACACTCGCGGGGATGGCTTTCTCATCATGCGGAGTCTCCCTCGCTCATGCGCTCGAGTATCCGCTCGGTGCGAAGTACGGATGCAGTCACGGGATTGGAAACGCAATCGTGCTGCCAGCGGTGATGCGGTTTTGGATACCAGAACGCGAAACACAACTGGCAAGAATCGCCACCCTGCTGGGTGTCGTTAGGGCAGACACCATGCCACCACGGGAAGCGGCGGAAGCCGGTATTCAGATGCTCGAAAAATTACGTGCGTCCGTTCAATTGCCCTCCAAGTTGTCCGAAGTTGGAGCAACCCATGCAGATATCCAAGGCCTAGCCGAAAACTCGTTAAAGGCAAAAAGGCTACTCGATTTGTCACCACGAAAAGCCAACCTCGAAGACATTACCGCAATGTTGTCGGCATCAATGTAGACGAACGACACCAGACGCGTTCACCCCCGATCTTTCATTGCGATGGAGTAACAAAATGGATTTTTTCCTAGCCGGCAACTGGCAAGATCGAGAGCAACGGATTGAGGTCGTCAATCCGGCAAACGGCGAAGTCATCGATACTGTTCCCGATGCATCCCCAGATGATGTAGAGACAGCACTTCGATCGGCAGTCGAGGGGGCAACCGTGATGGCAGCATTGCCAGGTTACGAACGGTTTCGCATTCTACGCCGTGCTGCTGATTTGATGATCGAACGTCGCGACGACATCGCCAGAACGCTCAGCAGCGAGGAAGGAAAGCCGATTCGAGAAGCGACCATTGAAGTCGAACGGTCAATGCAATCGCTAGAGCTGAGCGGTGAAGAAGCAAAGCGGTTGGGTGGTGAAGTCTTGCCACTCGATGGTGGTCAAGGCGTGCAACATAAACTCGGTTTTACCCTGCGTGTTCCCTGTGGCGTTGTGGCGGCGATCACTCCATTCAATTTCCCGTTGAATCTGGTCTGCCACAAAGTTGGTCCCGCCATCGCATCTGGCAACGCCGTCATTCTAAAACCGGCCAGCGACACGCCACTGGTCGCCTTAAAACTAATCGAAGTCTTACTTGATGCTGGGCTGCCACCGGTGGGTATCTCATGTATCACCGTAAGTGGACGTGTGGTTGGAAACCAGATCTGCAGCGACAGTCGCGTCCGTAAGATCAGCTTCACGGGCAGCCAGGATGTCGGCCAGCAAATCTGTCAGGTTGCTGGGATCAAAAAAGTCACCATGGAATTAGGGGCGAACAGCCCCTTAATCGTTCTGCCGGACGCCGATATCGACAAAGTCGTCACGGCGACGCTCGCGAGCGGGTTTGCCAACGCCGGCCAAGTCTGCATTTCAGCACAGCGATTGATTGTGGCTGAAGAAATCCACGATGAATTAATGGGGAAGCTGATCCCAAAAATCGAAGCGATTGTATCGGGCGACCAATTACAACCAGAGACGGAGATGGGACCGATGGTACGCGCCGCTGATGCGCAACGCGTCCACAGCTGGATTGACGAAGCTGCCGCAGAGGGAGCGAAAATTGCCTGTGGCGGTCAATGTGATGGTGCATTCATGCAGCCGACGTTGGTACTCGATGCCAAACCAGAAATGAAGATCGTGCGAGAAGAACTGTTTGGACCAGGGATCGCGGTTTGCCCGGCTCGCGACATCGACGACGCGATTCGCATGGCAAATGACTCCCAATACGGTCTCAGCGCCGGTGTCTTCACGCAGGACATCGACGCGGCGGTGCGATTTGCAAAGGAGGTCCACAGTGGCAACATCCACATCAATTGGGGCCCCATGTGGCGAACCGACTTGATGCCATATGGCGGGCTAAAAGCGAGTGGAATTGGCAAGGAAGGCCCGAAGTACGCCATCGAAGAAATGACGGAGATGAAGTCAGTTGTCATTCATTCATAGTTCATTTGCAGCAACAACCAACAATCGACCGATCGCGACAGCACGAACGCTGCTTTACCGCCTAAAGCTTTCGGCTCTCGTGTTGGCTCTTATGTCTTGTGTCCCGCCGCCAGCGACCACAACTGCCCAAGTCCAACAGGGCTCCTCCACACCGCAAATAGTCCGCACGGCATCAGGAGTTGTGAGTGGCGTCAACCTGAACGGTAAAATCAACGTTTTCCGAGGGGTGCCGTTTGCAAAACCACCGATCGGAAAACTTCGCTGGCGGGCACCTAAGCCAACCTCAAAATGGGAAGGTATCCGCAAGTGTGATTCATTTAGCGACGTCGCTTGGCAAAGCATGTCTGGCCGTACAAACCCGCCAGAAATGAATGAAGATTGTCTCTACCTAAACATTTGGGCAGAAAATCTTGGTGCACAAGCAAAGCGTCCGGTCATGGTTTGGATCCATGGTGGCGGCTTGAATCGTGGTTGGAGCAGCCAAGCGAAATACGATGGAACGGCGTTCGCAGAATCAGGTGTCGTTTTCGTTTCGGTCAACTACCGCCTCGGGCCACTTGGTTTTTTGGCCCACCCTGGCTTATCGGCGGAATCACCGAATATGTGTTCCGGAAATTACGGCATCCTGGATCAAATCGAGGCACTCAAATGGATCCACGAAAATATCGCAGCGTTTGGTGGTGACCCAGAAAATGTGACCATCTTTGGTGAATCAGCAGGCGGGACGAGTGTTGCCGTCTTGTGTGCGTCGCCTGTGGCTAACGGCCTTTTTCACCGAGCAATTCTGCAGAGTCCGTGGATGTTTGGCTATATCAACAAGCTCGCAGAACCAAACATTGTTCCCATGCGATCGCCCGCTTCCAACACGCCTAATCAAATCAGCCCAAACTCCCCTTACGCGGAAGCAATGGGAAAACGTTGGGCAAATCGTTTTACGGACCTGCAGGGACAGCAAGCGATCGCTGCGTTACGCGCTATTCCAGCCGCCCAACTTGTTAACACCGGCGAATACTACAAGACTCGGGTGACAATAGACGACTGGGTTCTGACCGATCAACCGGCAACCATCTTCGCAGCCGGAAAACAAGCGAACGTTCCAGTCATCATCGGAACAACCAAAGACGAAGGTAACTTTTTTGCAAACTTCATTCCCGTGCAGCGTGATGCCTTCGATGCACAATTGAACAACCACTACGGGGATCACGGAAACCGGCTGGCGAAAATGTATCGGGGAGAAACGCCGTCGGCAATCAAGACTGCGGGATGCCGCTACATCACCAATGCATGGTTTGTTCAGCCATCGCGACAATTACTCCGCGGCATGAGCAAGGTTTCTTCACCAGCGTTTCAATATCAATTCGCCGTTGCGAACCGAAAGAACCCCGCACTAGGTTCACCTCACGCTATCGAGCTGAAATACGTTTTCGGCACGCTGGCTGATGATGCCAGTGCTCGCGATAAAAGCGTCTCGAATCGTATGATTCGTTATTGGTCGCAATTCGCGAAGACTGGCGATCCAAACGCAGAGGGTCTCCCCGCCTGGCCGGCATTTGGTGGGACAGAGTCTTTTCTGCGCATCGCGGAAACCTGCGAGAGCGATCGCGCATTGGCAAAGGAAGCCTGCGATGCTCTTGATGCTGCGACACACCAATAAGCGATTTTTGCCGTTGGCCAAGCAGGCATCGTCTTCGCATTCCATCTTCCAATGGCCACCGCTGAAGGATTGTCACCCTGCACAGTTTCTTCGCCTCCCGTGCAAAAATTCTGCGATCGTAGCCAACGACGCATACTCACGTCACCGAGACAGTCGCCAGGTAACGGAACCGTTTCGAGGCAACGAATGACGGCACCGCAACGCGTCCGAGAGATTTCCAGGGAATATAAATCCACGCGCTGCCGATCAGTCGCTCGTAATTCAATTCGACGAACTGAGGTTACGATCCCGCGGTTTAATTCAGCACATCGGATTCGATCAGACCATCCCGCAGACGGATAACTCGCTTGGCGCGGGCGGCGACCTCGTCCTCGTGAGTGATCATGATGATTGTTTTTCCATCCTCATTTAACGATTCGAATAAATCCAACACCTCTTCGGTCGTTCGCGAATCGAGATTCCCTGTAGCTTCGTCCGCCAAAACAAAATACGGGTCGTTGACCAAACTGCGGGCGATCGCGACACGCTGCTGTTGGCCCCCGGAAAGCTCAGTCGGCCGATGGTAGAGGCGGTCGCCAAGCCCGACCCGTTCAGCAAGTTGCTGACAGATGCGGATCGCATCCTTGCGGAGCAAACCCTGGTATTGCAACGGCACCTTGATGTTTTCCAAAACATTCAATTGCTGAAGAAGGTTGTAGGACTGGAAAACGAATCCAATTCGACGACCGCGAATCCGGGACAATTGGTGGTCATTGATCGTTGCGACGTCATCGCCTGCCAACAAATACTTTCCGCTTGTTGGTCGATCAAGACATCCAAGCAAGTTCAGCAAAGTACTCTTACCCGAGCCCGACGGCCCCATGATAGCGATGTACTCACCAGCCAGAACGTCAAACGAAACTCCCCTCAACGCGTGAACGGTTTCCCCCTTCAGGAAATAACTGCGACAGAGCGATTGCACCCGAAAAGCGATTTCATCGGCACTCGCCGGATCAATCGAGGCTTTCTGCGAGTCACTGGATAAAGGCATGAGACGAGGGGTGTTTTCCGGGTCAGATGTTTCCGAATCGATTCGAAGCAGGGCTTCGAGGTTCAGCATCGTTTCAATGTAGCCACCAAAACACGCGACGAACAAAGCTTTCTAGTCACCTTGTTTTGACCGATGTTGTTTCTCGATTTTCAAGACTTCGCATCAAACGGGAAAATACAACCAGCGACCGGTCAAGCGGAAAGGAGGCTGGATGCCGCCAATCTTACCTTGCTTAGAGAAACCAGGTTGCAATCCGACGGCACCCAACCGAATCCTACACGGATAACCACGGGCCGTCATCTTTCGTGGACATGATTTCGGGGAAAGAAACAACGAGAGCTTCTTATTCATGCCGGAGAGCCTCAATCGGATCAAGGTAAGCTGCTCTTCGCGCCGGATAGACGCCAAACACGACACCAACCCCGAGTGAAATTCCCAGCGAGAGCAACACCGACCAAAGTGCAATACGGGGTTCAAGTGAATGGACGATGGGTGGCAGCGCGTCGGGGGAAACTGCCGTGATAATTTTCTTCACCATGCGAAAAATCGGACCGACAGAAAGACCGAACAAAACGCCTAGCAATCCGCCACTTGCCGTCAGCACGACCGTCTCGGTTAAAAACTGACTGATGATGTCACTCCGTGTCGCACCCAACGCACGGCGGACGCCAATCTCACGTGTTCGTTCGGTCACGGTGGCCAACATAATATTCATAATGCCAATGCCACCTACGAGAAGTGAGATCCCCGCAATCACCACCAGTAAGACGTTGAACATCATTCGAGTCCGTTCTGCTTGACGTAAAAGTTCTCGCGGAACGACGACAGCGTAATCTTCCTGCTCGTGGTACTTGCTGAGTAATGTTTCAATGATCTGGGCCGTTTCATCGACTTCTTCGATGTTGTTGACTTCGACGGTGATTTGACTCAATTCGACATCTTCGCCAATGAAGTTCATCCCTTGGCCGCCTCCTACACGTTTCATGACCAAGTCACCGACGCGTTGGCGAAGCGTCTTCAGAGGAATGTAAGCGTCCAGGTTGTAGTCTCGCGAATCAAGACTGCCCCCAATTGCTGCCGATGCGGTTCGATCCTTTGTCTGACCGATCACTGTGTAGAACTCACTGCCAACCCAAATGGCTCGACCAATCGGATTTTCGTAAGGAAACAATCGCTTGGCGGTGTCACTCGCCAGCACGATGACTTTGTTGCCGCGATCACGGCTTGAGAGCCATCGCCCCCGCGCGATTTCGAGTCGATTCAGCTCGAGATATTCCTCAACGCAGCCAACTAACTTCGTATCCGCGGTTCGATCGTCCAGACGGAGCTCGAACCGCAATTCACGCATTGGAATGGCACGACGAATGTTGGGAATATTCTCGACGATCCGGCGGTAATCCGATCTCAGCAATCCATAGGTCTTGACGCGATTGTTCGCCTCCTGGTCACTGCTAGCGTTCGGTTGCTTGGTGCGAACAATCACGTTCTTGGCACCAAGCTCAAGGATCTGTTGCTGAGCTCGATAGCTAACCCCTTCCCCCATCGCCACGAGCCAGATGACGGTCGAAGTTCCGATAAAAATCCCCAACGCGGCAAGGCCGGCTCGTAGCTTTTGCACGAGCAGGCTCTTGATGCCGAGGATTACGATTTGAAAGAATTGAGCAAACAAGGGAATCGATGGGTCACATTCGGTGGGGTAGCGGTTTCGGTCGCAGTAAACAGTCGCAGCCGTTGATGAGCAGTGGCAACTTGAATGTTCCGTGCGCAACCGGGCCGATTGTTTTTACGTTATGACGCTTCACTTCTTTACCAAGGCGGTGTCAGTGATTGCCTTTTTTGTGAGAGCTTGAAAACTTTCGTCAATTGTCTTTTCCGTTTTCCAAAACTGCCGTCCCAGGACGGTTTGGATCAGAAGCATCCGCTTCCGTCACTCCCGCAACCAGTTGTTCATGAGCGGCCGGGTTCAGCATTACAACCTCCCCCTCCTGCAAACCGGATTCAACAACCGAAAAAATCTCATTACTGTCGCCAATTTGAATTTCTTTACGAACGGGCTTGTTCGTCTGGAGCGTTGTGTCCGCTTGTACCCAGCAATAGGATCGTTGGTCACGCTCAACCACTGCAGCCACCGGAATCAGCAAAACGTCTTGATGTTCGGCAACCGTGACCAGTACCTCGGCGCTCATTCCGGGCCGAAGACTTGGTCGGGGTGGAAGATCGACCAGGGTATCGTAGCGGACTTGGTTCCCGGTCCACCATCCAGCTGGCTTCGTGATGCTTGCGACGTCCGAAACCACGCCCTCCAGGGTGCCATCCGCCAAGACAATTTCCGCCTTCTGCCCATTCTTGACTCGCTTGACGCTCGATTCATGAACTCCAATTTTGACCTGCATCTGCTGAAGGTCGGGCATCAACAATAAGATTTGATCCTTATGCACCTGGGTGCCTTCTGCGATCGGCCCCGTTTCCCATTTCGCTGCATTGGGGTGAATCACTAAACCACTGCGATCGGCCTTGATCACACAATGTTGCAATTCCTCGACTGCTCGATCTCGACGGGAAGCATCCGCCATTGCCCG
>JAQWPZ010000089.1 GCA_029245125.1 Rubripirellula sp. | reverse complement strand
TGGCGCAGGGACAAGAGTTTCGCAGCAATGTTCATCGCGGTGGTGTCACAGAATCAGTAATCCTAGATGAAACTTACTGCGAAACAGCCATCAGGGCGGCACAACTCATGGGACTCCGCGTAGCTGGCGTCGACATGCTTGAGGGCAAACATGGGCCGCAAATCATGGAAGTGAACTCATCCCCCGGACTGGAGGGTATCGAACACTGCACACAACTCGACATCGCTGGTTCCATTATCGATTACATTGCCGCGCAGGTTGATTTCCCAGAAATTGATCTTCGCCAGCGGCTCACGGTTAGCCGCGGCTATGGAGTCACAGAAATCCATATCCCCGAAGGATCCGAATATGTGGGAAAAGCGATCGCTGAATCAGGGTTGCGTGATCGCGACTTGAACGTGCTGACGCTCTACCGTGGAGCCACAGTCATTCCGAACCCGAAGTCGAGCCGCGAACTTGAAGCAGGTGACCGATTGCTCTGCTTTGGCAAGTTGGAACTTATGAGAGATTTAATCCCAGCCAAAACGAGGCGTAAACGACGCCCCAGGGTCAAGGACTTACCCGATCTGCCCGTCGCCGAAGAAGTGCAGGTCGCCGAAAACAGTTCCCACAGCAACAAGATTGCACCTGATGCCGAGGACTCTTCGATTGAGTGGACGAAAACCGAAGAGGATTGAAGTCCCCGACACGAAACTCAACGCATTAGCAATGTTCCGCATGCAGTGAAACAAAACAACAAGGCAACGATGCATGCCTGCGACACCCAAACCAAACAGGCCGACCGAGCGAGCGAGTTCTTAAGGGACTGCCTGGGTCACGCAGCATACCGACCGGTCTTCAGCAAACCCAATTCGCTGGAACTCTGTTTCGCTCGTCACCCTCTGCGCGGCCAATGATGTCGCCCATTTGAATTTGGATCGATCGAGCTTCGATCATTCCCCATACAACCGCAGAGACTTCTCCGTGCGAACGAGCAAGCCCAATTCCGTCGCCGCAGGCGTCGCAAAAACGCGATCTTCTAGCTCGCCGCTTGCCAGCGTCTTCAATTTACCTCCGTCGGCTGACAGGATTGACCATTCACCAACGCTAGAAATGACGTAAACCTGATCGTTCCAACGGATGGGAGATGCCGTGTATCGCCCGGTATTCCGCAAACGCGTCTTTTTGATCAGTCGACCATCATCCGCCGCAATCAAATTGCAAATCCCACCATCTTCGATCGTGAAAATATTACTCCCAAACTCGATTGGGTTTGCCATCTCAGGAACTCCCCGCGTTGCCAACCATTCGAGGTCTTCATTTTCGACTTGGTCCCGGTGCTGCAATCCGATGCAAGCGATTTTGTTTCGGTTGCTCGTAAATTTGTCTTGAGCCGCTTGAAATTCTGCCGCGTCGACCACTCCATTTCGGTCTTTGTCCATAAACCATTGAAGAAGACGTTTCAGCGGCATTTCTCGCCCCGCACCTCCTGCCTCAACTTCCGGACGTAAGATCAATCGCTTTGTGTCGGGAACCTTCTTCAGATCAATTCCACCACCGTCGCTCTGTGAGAATTCAGTAGTCAACTCTTCATAGCTGGGCATCGACAAGGGATCACCAGGACTCCCAGTTCCTCGATTCGAAAAGATAATTTTGTCATCGATCAACAGTGGCACGCTGATCGCCTCAAACGGAAACCCACTATTCCAGAAGACCGCCTCTCCCGTGGCCGCATCATAAACGTGACTGACTGGTGTTCCATTGACAGCGATCAAATTTCGGTGATCACGAGTATGCACAATCAAGGGTGTTGAATTGTTCGTACTATTGAGAGGGCGTTCAGTTTCCCAAACCAATTGCCCGTCACCTAGCGAGTAACAAGAAAGTGAACTTCCCTGCCGAGAATCTTTTAGGAGAAAGACATGGTCATCGGTGACAACAGGTGATGTTGAGACCCCGTATTGAACTTCGGTGATGGGAATGCGAGCTTCCCATATTTTCTTGCCGTCATTCGAATAACGAATCAATCCATAGGAACCAAAATAAGATAGGACACCTCCCGCATCACAACAACAAGTTGGCGTGGCGTGCGAATTAAAGTCATGAATCCGCTCCCATTCGTCCACCTTTTCAGACACGTTCCATAGCGTCTCTCCAGTTTCCAATGAGAAACAGTGAGTGGTGACCGTATTCGTGTCTTGTTCAGCACTGGTCACAAAGACCTTTCCCTGTCGCACAACAGGTGAACTGTGTCCCTCTGGAACATCGACCGCCCACTTTAGCTTTGAATCATCAAGACTCGCCGGGGCTTCTCCACGTTCGTAAGCGCCTTGCAACTGGCCACCACGAAACTGCGACCATTCCTCCTGGCCGAATACCATGGAAGTCGCACTGAACACAAACAAACACGCAAGACCACACCATTTGCAACTCATATTTCCCTTCCACCATTGATTACAAACCTGGCATCGACGGACGGCTCAGATCATCACGTGGCGGATCATAATGAACCACCTTCGAAGCAAAGCTAAATCGATCCAGAAGGAACATCCACAGCGATTCCGGGGGCAAACTGCCCAAGATCAGGATCATGGACTCGCTGAAGATCTACGTCCAATTGACAGTGCGGCATTCCCCCAGCTTTCACCCGGGAAAAAGCTGATATTTCGCTGATCGTTAGATCACGCCATCGAACCACTGAATCCAAGCCACCTCTCCTGACTGCCCACTCGCCTCCCCTGCGGTTCAACGCTGGGGAGTGCAACGGCTTCTCAAATCAATCAAGGTCATGCTGGCTCTTCAACGTCGAATTGACGTCGGTGTTAGCGCATCCTCGATTACCCGGAGACTTCCGCACATACATCGCAGGGTTACCAGCAACGAGCCATCTTTTGCTGATGCGAATCTGCATCAACGAGATCGAATTCGATTCAAAGAGCGGCTACGATCAGATCCCGGCGATGGATCAACGAACTCAATCACTCTGCGTGATTCCGCGTAGCCGCGTTCGCGAGAACGCGGGAGCCCCCAGGACGCCGCCCGTCCGCGGCCCGCATTCTGGCGAAGGCGGCTACGATCAGATCACGGCTCCGCCTTGCGCGACCTTCAGGCCTCCGCTACTTGCTGGGCTGCCAGACAGAACACAGGCTACACGGAAGCCGCGGTCGAAGAAGCGGAGCGACGGCTCGTACCTGCTGCGGCTCGCCGACCGGCTATCCCCGTCGTTGCGGTACCAACTGCCGCCACGGTACACGCGGTCCGAGCCCGACTTGGGACCCACAGGGTCGGTCACGCTACCACTTGGATAACTTCCAGGCCAGTCATTGCACCACTCCCAAACATTACCGTGCATATCGTGCATACCGAATGGATTAGCAATCTTAGGGCCAACCGGATGAGTCGTACGGTCTCCGTTCTCCTTATACCATCCGCACCTGCTCAATAATGAATCAGCATCACCAGCATCCTCGGTCCCCATCATAAAAGTGCTCGGTGGGATCACTCGCAGCTTCATGCGGATGGAGTTGGTGACTTCAACCTCAAGACCAAGGTGCGCAACCCACGCTTGCTGGAATGCCTTCGCCTGCTAAGCATCGAACGGTGCGACAGCGATTGCAGGCACGTCACTCGCAGGCACGTCACTCGCAGGCACGTTACTCGCAGGCACAGGGACCGATGGTGAAGCCACCGTTTCAGGAACACCAGCTTGCTTTTCCTCCAACGAATCCGATGTAACAACCTGCGATTTGGTTTCCGCCGAGTCAGTTTCCGCCGAGTCAGTTTCCGCCGTGTTTTTGTCAGGTTGAGCAATCGTGCAGACGACCCGGAATCCGAAGTCCGAGTCGCGATGCGATGGCGGGTGCGCGGCGCGATACGCCGACCGGCAACGCTTCGCATCGAGGAACCAACTTCCGCCGCGAAACACGCGTTTCAATCCTGAGGAAGCTCCCGTGGGGTTTGTCACCGCGACGCCGGGATAGTCACCGAACCAATCTTGGCACCACTCCCACACATTTCCCTGCATGTCGTACAGGCCGAACGGATTTGGCAACTTAGAGCCAACCGGATGAGTCTTACCGCCTGAGTTTCTCTTGGACCAACCGTAGCTGAAAAATAATGACTCATTGTCGCCACAACTGTACCTTGTTGTGGTTCCAGCACGACATGCGTATTCCCATTCGGCTTCGGTCGGTAAACGATAAGCCCGACCTGCGAGTTTCTCACTTGGAAGCAATGAAAGGCGACGACAGAACTCGTTCGCATCGCCCCAACTCACGTTGTCTGCAGGGTTGCGAAGACCCTCGAAATTGCTTGGGTTTTCATCCATCACCTTTTCATACTCAGATTGAGTGACTTCATGAACGCCAAGCATGAAGGGCTCCGTGAGCGTGACTTGATGAACTGCATACGCAGCGTCATTACGATCCCCGCTCCCCATCATAAAATCGCCCGGCGGGATCACTCGCAGCTTCATGCCGATGGAGTTCCCTAGCTCTACGTTAACCCCCAGAAACTGCGCCCAAGTCTCTTGGTATTTCGTTGCTGATGCTGAATCGAATGGAGCGACAGCGGGTGAGGTAGCATTGGTCGCGCCGGGCAGCTCACTCGACGCCACAGCCATTTCAGAGGGTGCTTCCTCGAGTTCCGGCGGTGTCGTCGTTTCGGTATCAACCAGCTCGCCCGTTGGCTTAGCTATTTCTTGATCTGCCTGCTCGGCAACATCACCTTCCGAAGGCCTTACTGATTCGGGCAGAGCACCTCGGTCACGTGGCGGTCGCGATGGCTGTACTGCATCGGCCGCTTGAATCGCCAACGCGTCTTGGCTGCGCAATTCATTGCTTGGGCGTTCGGCAACTTCCGCTTGCTTTGGGCCGGACAGCAACCAAACAACGACGCCACCGATCAGCAGCAATCCCACCACGCCTGCGACCAACGGCACCCGCTTCGAGGACGATTGACGGCGAGTTTGATTCCGTGATGTTTTTCTTGTTGCGGCCGGTGCCGACGCAATCTGGATCGTCCCTGGATGCGGCACATCAGTCGATGAACCAGGAGACGCTGGCACCACTTTTGACTGTTGCTGCTGGGCCTTTAACTTGGCGTCGTACTTCGCCTTCTCAGCAGGATTCAGAAGTATCGAGCGTGCGGTTGCAAGCTCATTGAGCAGGGCTTGCGAATGTTCGGCATATTCACCGAGAGCATAGGTACGCACGAATGCGATTTGCCGCTGCGAGGCGGTGTCG
>JAQWPZ010000071.1 GCA_029245125.1 Rubripirellula sp. | reverse complement strand
TTTGATCCGCCTGGCGTGCATCGCAACCCCAGTGGCGGCTACGAGGGGGTTCGCCAAGTTCATTTCATGGGACTGTTTGACCGCAACGAGCGATTGCTGGCCGTGGCAACTCACAACACCGACATTGCTGATGGCTGGGAGCGAGAAGGAGAATCAGTCGACTTCTTCGAACGCTTTTCAATTCGATCGTATGCCGTCACGATCAACATTCTGTTCTATGCATTAACTCACTGAACACCACGGATTGCGTTTGCAATGACGGCTGGGACGTTGGTCGTGATCCCGATTGCGCCCAATTGCTGAAAGTACTTCGCGTCCCGGATGGAATCTACCGTCCAAACATGAAACTCTTTGCAACCTGCTTGCTGCAGCGATTGAATGAACTGGCCGTTGATGATTCCGGTATCCCCATTCATTCCCACACCATCGACTCCTGAGCGACGAACGACCGATGCAATCTGCTCGGCGGTTGGTGTTGGCGGTGATTTTTTCTTGTTGAAACCGGTCAGCCAGTGCACCTTCACGTCTGGCATCTGGCGTTTGCATTCAGCGGCCGTGGCTTCGTCAAAGGTAATGATCAGCAATTGAATGTCGTCTGTATTGCTTCGCTTGAGCGTGTCGACCAACACCGGAACGATCTTCAATTTTGATTTCAACTCAATGACAAACGTCTTCCCTGCAGGGACAGACTTTAGCACGTCATCAAATGTCGGGATCGGCTCACCCCGAAACTGCGGACCTTTCCAAGCACCATATTCAAGCTCGCGGAGTTCCTTGAGAGTCGACTTTTCGACCATCAGTTTCCGACCTGCTGTCTTCTTTGTGTCAGCATCGTGAACGCAGACAATTTGCTTGTCGGCTGTCAAATAAAAATCGCCTTCGATTCCGTTACTGTCCTGCTGCCACGCCAAATTAAAGGCGGCCATCGTATTCTCGGGGGCATCATGCGAGGCACCACGATGCGCGACAATCATCTGACCCAGGGCACCCGGCAGGGTGAGACCCATCACAGCAAAAAAAAGAGCAACTCGCAAAGAAATACAAAGCATCAATTCGCCAATTCGGGATGGTGTAAACTAGTGTGCAGTCGCCGACGGGGCACCCTCAGTCGTTTGCCAAGCATAATCTGGCGGCATCCAGACTTCATTACCGAACCTGAAAGATCCCATGTTGCAACGTTCATGGCAAGTCATCGCCTGCTGGGCCATATTGATAACAACTGCAATCGCCGCAGATCCTCCCCCCAACGTGCTGTGGATTTCGTGCGAGGACATCAGTCCCCACCTTGGCTGCTATGGCGATCCGCATGCGATCACCCCCAACCTTGACACGTTAGCCAGCGAAGGGGTCCGCTACTCGCACGCCTTCACCGCCGCTGGCGTGTGCGCGCCCAATCGCTCGTCGATCATCACAGCGATGTACCAGAACAGCATCGGCACGCATCACATGCGTTGCAATGCGAAGTTACCGAAGTGGCTAAAGCCGTTCCCGATGCTGATGAAACAGTCTGGCTATTACTGCACGAACAACAGCAAGACCGATTACCAGTTTCGCGAACCTTCGGCCCGATCGATTTGGAACGAATCGGGTGGCAAAGCACACTGGAGAAAACGAGCCAAAGGACAGCCTTTCTTTGCCATCTTTAATTTCACCGGATGCCACGAAAGTGGCATCGCGAGTGAAGACAAGTACCGCACTGTCACCACAGGCTTGACCGCAGCACAGCGACAGAACCCCGCAGAATTAACCACCCTTCCGCCCTACTACCCGGACACGCCGGTGACGCGAGAAGACTGGAAACGAAATTACGAATTGATTACGGCAATGGATGCTTGGGCCGGCGGCTTGATTGACGATTTAAAACAGGCCGGCTTGTATGAAAACACGATCATCTTTTTCTGGTCCGACCATGGCGTTGGACTGCCTCGCGCGAAACGCTGGCTTTACGATTCGGGAACCCGCATCCCGCTGATTGTCCGTATTCCCAAATCACTTCGAGATGACGGCCAAGGCAAACCAAACACCGTCGATGACCGCTTGGTTTGTTCCGTCGATTTTGGCCCAACCGTCTTAAATCTAGCCGGTATCTCGATCCCGAAAAAAATCCAGGGGCAGCCGTTTTTGGGAACGGACCTGCCAACCAAACGCAAATACGTGTACGGCGCTCGAGACCGCATGGATGAACGCTATGACATCATCCGCACCGTGCGTGACCAGCGTTTCCGATATGTGCGGAATTTCGAGCCACTGAAACCGTACTACCAATACATGAACACACCCGAAAAGGGTGCGACGATGATTGAAATTCGCCGCGCTGAACAAGCGGGCAAGCTCACTGAAACGATGGCAATCTTCAGTGCGGCGAACAAACCTGCAGAAGAGTTGTACGACCTAGAAAATGATTTCCATGAAGTCAACAATCTCGCAGACAATCCTAAGTACGCGGGTAAGTTGGCGGAAATGCGGACTGCGTTGAAAGATTGGCAAAACGAAATCGGTGATGTTGGCTTAATCCCCGAGGCGGAAATCGAAATCCAAGAAAAGCAGGCCGGATCTCGATACGATATTCTGCATGGCCGACCGGACTCCGCCCAACTCTTAGACCGCTTGGTCACGATTGCCACCAAGGCCTCCAGCGGCCCCGATCAACTAGACGACCTGATTACCGGCCTGCAAGATAAAAATGCTTCCGTTCGATACTGGAGCGCCACCGGAATCGGGAACCTCGGCTCCGACATTACCCCAGGCCGAGCCGCCAATCAGACCCGAACTGCAATCGAGCGTTGTTTGACAGATTCGTCACCCAGCGTACGAATCGCTGCAGCGCGAGCGATCGCCCAACTTGGCAACACCGCGGCAGCGGTTAAAGTCCTCCAAAAAGAACTGGCCAGCGATCATCAATGGGGACGCTTGGCCGCGGCGATTGCTCTCGATGAAATGAATGATGAAGCAAAATCGGCGACCGACGCCTTGCAGGATGCCCTCAGAGATCAGCCGAACAAGTACATTGTTCGGGTCGCCAATCGAGCGCTCAACGAAATGCAGGGTACGAACAATCAGGTCCCTTGAGCCGTAGTAGCGAATTGCGATTGGAAGCGGTACAGCCACCCCAACGATTCCCCCGTATTTCACCCAAAAAGGCACGGAATGTTTTCTAAGTTGCACGCCCCCATCCAAGCGTTCGGGCTGATCTTGGCGTTCGCTTCGCTCACCGCCGTTTCCTGCGGGCCGAAGCTAGCGACCGGTCCCAGCGTCATCGATCCCGACGCACCGACAGAGTTCACCGTGACTGAATCGGGGCTCAAATACCGAATCCTTCGCAAGAGCGATGGGCAGCGTCCCACCGCGAATAACCAAGTGACCGTCGATTATGCCGGCTGGCTGGACGATGGCACCATCTTCGATTCGTCCTATGATCGCTCAAAGCCGGCAACGTTCGGGTTGAGAAGCGTAATCGCTGGCTGGGGGGAAGGAATGCAACTGATCGGCAAGGGCGGAATGATTGAGTTGGAAATCCCATCCGAAATGGGCTACGGGGAAGCCGGCAGTCCACCCCTGATTCCACCCAACAGCACATTGCACTTCAAGGTCGAACTACTCGAAGTGATTTGACCCGCCCAGCATGACCCACGACTGACGTGCACGTCAATTTCGACTCATCAAAACGCATTCCCGACTGGGCATTCTGTCAGGTCCAACGTTCAATTCTGTCAGGTCGACCAGCGTGCTGTCAGAGCGACCAGCGTGCTGTCAGGTCGACTAGTGTTTTGACAAACCGAGCTGCTGGCCTCCGGAGCAGCGAAAATCGCTACGTCGGTTTCCAGATTAAGACTTCGCCTTTCCCCGGAACGGCTCTGTCACCGCAGTACCGGTCGTAACCACCTTCGGAAACATCGAACGGCAACTCGGTGCCGAGCTTCGCTAACCGACCGGCCAAGACGTTGGCAAAGGTCGGGTTGTAGGTTCCGCTGTAGGCGAAGGTTGGCATCAGCTGAAGGTCCACCAGCGAAATGATGGTCCCACGTTGCATCCAGGCTCCGGTACGAATTTCGGCTCCCTGACGAAGCAGGATCGTGCCACCCTTCATTTGCAGTCCAACAAAATCACTAGCCCGCCCCCCCGCGACGATCAATCCTCGCTTCATCCGCATGCCAGTTTCAATCCCAACGGCTCCATCAACAAAAATACTGCCGCCCCGCATTCCGACGAGACTCCCTCGGTAAGCCGCCCCGACCTGTTGTCCAGCTCGACCATGAATGTGAACGCGACCTCCCCGCATTTCACCGCCCAGCCAATCACCCGCATTGCCGAACACCTCAATCTTACCGCCGGACATCTGGGCACCGAGGTGCATGCCAGCGTCGCCACGGATGGTAACGGTGCCGCGACTCATTTGTCGGCCAAGATGCCGCACGCGAGACAAGTCACCATGCAATTCAATTGCATCACTCAGCTCGCCATCGACTTGAAAGAACTCATCGACGCGAACCTGACGCTTCCCATGGTACAGAACGGCGGCGCGAATCTGGTCATTGGTGAGTTCGACCAAGCGGTCGGGGGTCAAGCACTCCGCCTCCAAGGGCACGGCCGGCTGTTGGATTAATCTCAGCGTGATCATGCGTTCTGGTCACTGTTGCGGCTTACAGTCTTGAAGGTGCGGATTTTCGATCCGCTCCATCTCAACGGGATAATTTTCGAAAGACATACAGTATCGATCCTCGAAGAGAGGCTGCAGGAAGTCATCGGTTCCAGGATCGAAGGATGGCTTGATGATGTACTCACGACCATCGGGAGTTTCGCGAATGTCACCTTCCTCGATGACGATCTCGCCACTCTTGATGACGTAACGGGGATGGCCAAACATCTCGGCGATGTTGACATTACGGTTGTAAATCACAACGTCAGCGTCCGCACCAACACCCAAGTTACCTTTTTGCTTTAACCCTAACGCACGTGCCGGCCCCGCCGAAATGATTGTCGCCAATTCGTACAGAGTGTATTCGCGATCAATTTCTGGAAGTGTGATCCGGTTCTTGATATTCGCTGGCAGGCATGCCATGCACTCTTTGCGGAAATCGGCGGACATCAACAGTTGAAGAATCTCGGGATATCGCCAAAAGCAAGCACCATTGGGATGATCGGTTGACATGAAGACTCGCCAGGGATCATCAATCAGCAACAGCAACTCTAATCCTGTCGCCCATTGCACCGCATTGACGAGATTACTTGGTTTGTAAGTGTAAGGAACGATTCCGCAACCCGTTTCATTCTCGACGTCAAGATTCCCCCACTTGCGGCCGGTCAACTTATAAAGCAAGTGCTGCCAAGGACCGTCTGCGGTGATCGTGACGGTGTCCCCAAAGAGAACTGCGCCGGCGTCGGTCGTCATGTTGGGGTGCGCGTTAAAATACTCCGCCAGCTCTACGGAAGCTGACCTCATCGTCCCCCAATCGTCGCCACCGTATGCATGATATTGCAAGTGTGCAAAGTGTGCTCGACGCCCCTCGAGATGCTTCATGGTTTCCAAGGTTGTCGAAACATTCCCTGGAGCACCCAGATTGTTGCAGTGCAGATGAATCGGATGCGGAATCCCTAACTCATCAATGATCTGAGCCAACTGCGCGACAATGTTGCCGGGCGTCACATTTTTGTAACCTGAAACGGGTTCCGTCAGTTGGCTCGCGTTGTCCCCATACTTCCAAGCCGCTACCCCGCCAGGATTCACGGCCTTGATGCCGTACGCTTTGGCCGCCCATAAATACCAGGCGATGACCTGCTTGGCTCGCTCGGTTTCGCCCTCTTCCAACAAATCCAAAAAGATCTCGTTGTTGGCCATCAGCACCAAGCTACTCTTGTCAACGATCGGAATATCGGAGAGTTCCTCGTGTGTGTGTCGCGCTGACAACACCGGGACCGCCGCCTCATTGACCGTCGTGTAGCCCATCCCCGCATACAGATAGCCCGTCGCAAAAGTGGTGGGTGCCATACCGCCCAGACCGCTGCGACGCGTCTTCGTACGAATGAAGGCCTGCGTCCGGCGATGATCTTCGGGCGTCATCGCCCGCGCAAAGTTGATTGATCCGCCCGCGACATGTGTATGAACATCCACACCACCGGGAAAAATTATCATCCCAGTCGCATCGATGACACGACCACTGTCGCAGGATTCCTTGTCGACAAACTTGCCATCGGCGATGTAAAGATCACGGACCTCACCGTTAATGGAATTGGCCGGATCGTAAACACTGCCGCCGGTGATTCGAAGCATTCGCACGCCATGGGATGAGGAAGATTTGTGGCATTGTAGCTTTGCGACCGAATCACGTCACGGCAGATCCACGACAACGATCGGTTCAGCGACATTCCGTCCAGCAGAATTCTAAAAGCGACCACTCAGACGCTTGCCCCCCACAACGGAGACCCCCACAACGGAATCCTTTGAAACAGACTGAAAACGCGAGAGCTAAACTTGTGTTTCTAGCCGCTGCGGCCCCTCCACCATCCAATCTGGCTTGGCCTGGATCGCCTCTTTGATTCGGCGGGTGACTTCTTCGTCTGTCGGATAGGACGATTTCAACGCTGGCCGCAGTGGCAGTGGAATTTCGTCCATTCGGTACGCGGTGCCAGGAGCACTAATCCCCGCCGGCGCCGTCGTGATATGGACCTTAGCAAGCCGACTGGTATGTGTGACATGTGGATCGAGCACGATCGTGGGGACCCGTGCGAGGTGATCAATCGCCGGCTGCGGCATAGTCGCGCCCGGATCAGCCCCAATCACAAAGACGCAATCAGTATCCCCCCGAACCAACACATCAACGGTGGAAAACTCTCCCGGGTTGTAGCGGGGATACCCGCGATTGAAAGAGATACCGAACGGATAGCCCGTTTGCCATCGCATAATCACATCGGCACCCGTCACGTTACCATGCCCCCGCATCGGCATCGCCACAAACTTAGTGAACGCATTCATTTCTGCGGCCAGCGTTAACAACGCGGCCGAGTTCATATGCTTGCCACGTGTCATGGACAGCCCCATGCCAAAGAACATCGCACCGAACTTTGCAGCTTTCATCCGAGCCACTAAATCTTGCAGCGCTTCGATGGAAACTCCTGTTTCAGCGACCTCCGCGTCACTGATCGGCTGGTCTTTGATCATCGCCCGCAAGATGGTGAGCAGTTCAAAATCTTTTCCCGGCCGAACCTGCAAGAAAATATCGGCCGCTTTGACACTCTTGGTCTCGCGAATATCAACCAACACCATCGTGCGATCTTTCCGTCCCCGAGGCAGGAACCGACTTTTCTGCATCAGGGTGTATTTGGTGAAGTGCCTTGGATGGCACTCCGCGGGATTGCCGCCCCAGTAAATAATAAAATCGGCTCGATTCTTAACTTCACCGAGCGTGCAAGTGACTTTACCACCCAACTGGGCGGCGATTTCTGTTGGACCGTGTCACAACGACGTGTGGCTATCGAGCAGTCCCCCAAGCAGGTCTGCCATCGCCACACACTCGCGTTGTGCTTCACAGGTGGTATTGCTCATGCCGTACACCAACGGCATGTCGGCCTCGTACAACAGATCGGCGGCCACTTGAATCGCTTCTTCTACCGTTGCCTCTTTGCCGTCGATCAATGCAGCAGGGCAGTTGCGTTCGGTGGTGTGGTTCAAAAACCATGCCTTCCCCAGCACACAAGCTCCCTTCGCCTTGTGTATCCGAGTGTCATCGGCGTGCAATTGAATGTCGTCGCAAACGCAACCACAGAAAGTGCATGTCGCGTGGTCGATGACTTTGAGATCCATAAAGCTTGCCTGAGAAAAAAGGATCAAATCCAGAAGCGGCAACAATCAACCGTTGGAGGAAGCTTCCGAGTTGCCAGACGCGTCGTTTTGAGGCGACTGTTTTCGCTGTATTTCGGAACTGGTTTCCGAATCGGTAGCGGGAACGCCAACAGCAGCGGGGTCGATGCCGTCCGAACTGGACGACGGTACAACAAACGTTCAGCCGAGCGCACGGCCTTGGCAACTGCCACGGACCCGCATTGGCATGAAACGCCCTTCGGCAACCTCTTCCCATGCCTTCGGCTCCGCATCGGAATCCGGCTGAGAAAAATGCGGTGCCTTAGGCCCATTGATGGGATCAGAATTCATCAAACTCCCCTTTCAATTCTCGATCGGTTCCACATTCACCATCCAGCCTTTGCTGGTCGGCATTCCCGTGCCATCCGTGTTCCCACCCATAAGCTTGCAAGTGGGCGGCCCATAGGGAACAAAAATCATGCCCTCGGGAACCTTCGCTTGCTGGCATCGAAACTCAGCCTCACCGAACTCCGATTCGACACGAACCGAGTCCCCATCCGAGACGCCGAGAGCTTCCATGTCTTTTGAGTGAATCGACAGGGTCGTCACGATTTCTTTGTATTCATCGCTCTCTTTTCCCACATTCACTTGCACTCCCTGTTTGGCGGTCCGCATCGCGTTGAGCAGAAGTTGGACTGAAGGCATTGGAAAATAGGCTTAAGAGGCTGGATCGAATCAATTCATCGCATTGTAAAACGCATCGGTTTCCATCGCAATGTTCAGCGCTGCGACAAAACATGCCACCCGAAAACCGGCCAGATAAGCACAGCCGAAGCGATCTCCCCAGCATTCGCATCAGCAGTGCCCCCTAGCGGGCAGTGTGGCTAGCGGGCAGCGTGGCTAGCGGGCAGCGTCTGCACCGGCCAGATCAAGCAGGCGAAAGTGGTGGGGTCCCAATTTGCCACCGTAATTGCCTGCTGAGATTCGCAAGACGCCAGGACTCGCCGCGGCGGCCTCGAGACCTGCCTTCATCCCGGCAGCAACCGCAACTTCAGACAACCCATACAAGACGATTTCGTAAACCGCTTGTTCACCATCCTGCAACTTCGTCGTCGTTTGCGCCCGCAGCGTCGGGCACCAACCATCGCTCGTACTCGCCTTGAGTGCCGCATATTTTGAACCGACTTTCGATCCACTGCGGACAATCCCTGCGGGGAAGGGCATGATTACATCGGGAACCGCTTGGATCGCGGAGGCGGCCGCACGGGCTGCCGCCAAGGTTTCAGCCTGTGCCACTCCGCAAATCAACAGATTGCCGCCACCAATCCCTTTGACCGTACCCACCACGTCTTCACACAAGAACTCGCCATCCATAACGGGGATCCGCCAATAGCGACGATCATCAAACTTTTTAGAAATCTGAAATCCATCCCCGAAAAACCGTAATTGGGCCCCGAGCTTAATGCGATCTTTCTTTTCTTCGCTATCCAGCCCCGAGTAACAGGCCGTCGTCGGACAGGTCAAAACATTCTGACCGACACGGGCGACAATCGCTTTTTCGAGCGATTTTTTATCGAACGCGAACGCCAACACGGAAACTCCCGGGCGACCGTCTACCGTTTCGGCTGCTGCTAACTCACGTTCGATTCCAGCTTCCGCATCACACCCGATCACGCTTGATGCGTTACCGCAAAACTCAACCGCAGCCGTCTTGGCCAACGCTGCGTCGATCGCAGTGATCATCAAACGCGTACCCCGCATCGGGAACGCTTCGGCAAAGGTGTCGTCGATCGTTGGTTGATTGAACATGCGTCAAATCCTAATAACTTGCCACCCCGATGAACAGATTGAGCGGTTCAGAAGTCGCCCATCGCGAACACAAACTGACTAAAAATCTTTGGGTGCGACACGAATTGCCGCGACTTAATTCAAATCATTCTCACGGACTTGCTTGAGTTTCTGGGCTAACTTAGCCTGCATCGCTGTCACGATCGGTTTGTGCGTTGGTGACTTGGCCAAGTTGTTGAATTGCTGTGGGTCCTCCTGAGTATCAAACAACTCGATCCCCTGTGCCGCATCCTCGCCATACTGGATGTAGGCCCACTTCTGTTCACGCAGCAAAAACCCCTTCCGCATTGGGGCAACACTAAAAGCGGCGTCTCGGACTGCAACGTCAGGATCATCCAGCATCCTCGAGATATCTTTACCTTGAACTCGATCCGGTACTGCCAAACCACAAAGTGATGCAGTGGTCGGAAAAAGGTCTAGTAATTCAACCAAGCTGTGACAGACGGCAGGATCCTTACCAGGAACGTGGACAATCAAAGGCACGCCAGATGACTCATCCAGCAGCGAAACCTTGGCCCAAAAGTCGTGTTCGCCAAGATGGTATCCATGATCACTGGTAAAGATAACGATGGTTGAATCAGCCAACCCAGCCTCCTCCAAGGCGTTTAGCACTTTGCCAACTTGCGCGTCCATGTAAGCGACTGACGCATAGTAGCCACCCATCGCTTTCTTTTGCCGGCGAAGATCCATCTTCATATTCACACTCGTTTTGTAGTTAATCCCCGCCTTGGGAATATCATTCCAGTCGTCCTTTAATTTCACTGGCAGCACCATCGACTCGAACGGCTTGAACGGTTCGTAATACGACCGTGGCGACACGAACGGGACGTGGGGCCGCACAAATCCAACCCCAAGCCAGAACGGCTGATCACGTTTTTGATGAATCAACTCAACCGCCTTCGCGGCCGTCTTTCCGTCGGAATGAACGAGATCATCACCATCAGCTTCGACCACCACGAACGTGTTACCCCCAACGACCGGGCGCTTACCGTCAGGATTTCCCTCCAATGTTTCTCCATCGCCACTGGCCTTCCACTCAGGCCCCGGACTGTTGAATCGTTCCGTCCAAGACCGCTCGTCATCAGAGCCGTTAAAGTCATTGTGTCGTTTCGGATTCGCGCCGTATTCGACACCGCCTGGCACACCCATGTGGTAGATCTTGCTGACACGAGCGGTGTAGTAACCTGCGTTCTTGAAGTGTTCTGACCAAGTCGCCCGATCGCCAATCTGTGGTCGTGGACTTTTGTAGCCAAGAACTCCGGTTGCATGCGGATAGTAGCCAGACATGAAGGAAGCACGCGAAGGCCCGCAATAGGTACCCTGACAATAGGCCTTGGTGAACCGGGTACCCTTTGCTGCCAACGAGTCGATATTAGGTGTCGAACACACCTCGTTGCCGTAACACGAGAGTGCCGTCGCGGTTAGATCGTCCGAAATAATGAACAACACATTCCACCGTTTCTCCGCCGCTGACACGGTCGAAAACAGCAAACAGAAAAACAGCAGAGACAATCGGCAGCGCATCACGTTCATCCTTCGCAAGAAAGCAAATTTCAGGCAGCGGCAATTTGCCCCACCTCGGTTCAACCCCGGCTATGAGAGTCTGTTCGGTGCATCGTTCGATGAATACTCATCACGACGAGGCAACTTATCAGTCACCGGGGTTGCGTAACACAACGTGGTTGGGGGCTGGCGCGAGCAACGCCAAATCAAAAATCCCAGACCGATCGCTCGCGCGGTTTCCTTCCCAGGTCTCGTGTCATCAACCCAGCTTACAGCAGCGCGTCGGCGAATGCGATCTTCAACCGTTGAGCAGCGACAGCAACCTTTGCTTCATCGATGACCGCGTTGACCTGTAATTCACTCGTGCCGATCATTTCCACGTTGATACTGGCTTCAGCCAATTCTTGGAACAAGATCGTACCGACACTCGTGTGACTCCGCAGCCCAATCCCGCTGACGGTCACTTTTGCAATCGCCGCAGCACCCTGGGCATCCCGCATCCCATGCTTTTGCTGAATTTGCCGAGCCACTTCAAGCGAGTGATCCAGGTCGTCACGATGGACGGTAAAACTAACGCTAGTCAATCCATCTTCACCATCGTAACCTTGCACGATCATGTCGATAAAAATCGATGCTGCTCCGATCGTTTCGAACATATCGGCAGCGACACCGGGCTGGTCGGGAACACCGTAGAGTGTGACCCGTGCCTGACTTTCAGTTACCGAGATACCGGTTAAAGTCAGGGCTTCCAACGCGTCATCTTGCAGACGACTGACCAACGTATCGACGTCAGCACTGTCACGGCGTTCAGCTTTGATTTGCCCCCATGACTTTGCATCCGCGGGGCGTTGATGCAACAAGAACTCGTCATGAACAGCGCGCAACGCACGGTCCGCTTGTTCCTTTGGCACCAGCGTAGAAATCTTAATTTCACTGGTTGTGATCATCTGAATGTTGACACCAGCATCTGACAGCGCGCGGAACATTCGCGAGGCAACGCTGGTCTGCGTTGCCATATTTTGGCCAACCACCGAAATTTTCGAAACCTGCTCGTCGTGCGTCATCCCCTGTGCGCCGACTTCACCCAACACAGCGTGAACCGCTTGTAGTGTGTTGGGCAATTCTGTCCGTGCGACGGTAAATGAGACATCCGCCCGACCGTTGGTGCCAACATTCTGGACGACCATATCGACAGCAATCTTACGATCGGCGATGGTTGCAAAGATCTGACGACTCTTCCCAGGCACATCGGGAACACCCAGCACGGTAACGCGAGCTTCGTCTGGCGTCATCGCAGCACCGCTGACTGGCTGAGAACTCGATTCCGCCTCAGCGACGATCATCGTCCCTTCGGTATCCGAGAAACTACTTCGCACATGGATCGGCACGTGAAATTTCTTTGCGAACTCGATCGATCGACTGTGCATCACGCCGGCGCCAAGACTCGCCAGCTCGAGCATTTCGTCATAACTGATCACATCGACGCGCCGCGCCTCGGGCAACAAGCGTGGATCTGTCGTGTAAACACCATCGACATCGGTGTAAATTTCGCATGCGTCGGCACCAAGAACGGCAGCCAACGCAACAGCGGTTGTATCGCTGCCACCGCGGCCCAGTGTCGTGATATTCCAATCGTCATCGATCCCTTGGAATCCAGCGGCGACCACAATGTTGCCACTATCGAGCAACCGCCGGATGCGTTCGGTTGAGATCGACTGAATCCTGGCTTTGCTGAAACTGTTGTCAGTCTTCATACCGATCTGCCCACCAGTCAAGCTGATCGCTTTCGCTCCCAAATCGTGGATCGCCATCGCGACCAACGCGACACTTACCTGCTCGCCTGTACTGAGCAGCATATCCATTTCGCGGGCCGGTGGCTCGCGCGAGATCTGGCCGGCAAGATCTAACAGGCCATCGGTGTTTTTCCCCATCGCGCTGACGACCATCACAACTTGATGACCTTGCCGTTGGGCACGAATTGCTTTTCGTGCCGCAGCACGAATTTTTTCCACATCGGCCACACTCGTGCCGCCGAATTTCTGAACGATCAATGACATGGTTTTGTAATACTGTGTCGAAAGTCGTGGATAGTAGTGCCAAAGAGACGCATCGCGACTAACTGCGAATGAATGCGTCCATCAGGTCCCAACCGTGATCAAACCGTTGCCCGCTCGATTCAGCGGCCACTTCATCGTACGTCACCTGGTCGTCAGGCTTGATGTCGGTTCCAGCCATGACCAACGGAACCATTCCATGGCTGTGTTTCTTGGTGCTGCAAGGCGTTGGGTGATCCGGCGTCACCAGTAAACGATGCTCGCCATGCTGCTGGAGTGCTTCGATTAGCGGCGCTACGATATGAGTGTCAATTTGCTGCAGCGCTTCGATTTTTGCGTCATGCCGACCTTCATGCGACGCTTCGTCGGGAGCTTCGATGTGAACACAAACAAGATCGTAATCCTGCAACGCCTTGACCGCCGCCTTCCCTTTCGCTGCGTAATCGGTATCGAGGTAACCAGTCGCACCATCGACCTCGATGCGAGGCCAGCCGGCCAAGGAGGCGATCCCACGCAATAGATCGACCGCCGTGATCATCACACCGCGAACCCCAAACCGTTCTTCAAATGAAGGCAGGACCGGTGCGCCACCCAAACCCCATAACCAAACATTGGTGACCGGCCGTTTTCCAGCGGCAACTCGCCTTTGATTCACCGGATGGTCGGCGAACAAATCGGCTGAAGCGTTCATCAACCGAACCAAAGCATCACTGCCGGGCCCGCGAGGAAAATCATCGGTTACTGAAAGATCGGTTAGATCGTGAGGCGCGCTCGTTCGAGTCTCCTTCGAAAAGGGCGCCGCAACAGATTCATCACCCCGATAGACCAGCAAGTTCCGGTAGCTGACCCCCGGAACAAACTGAAAACGGCCACCACAGAATTCCTCCCCCAGTAATTCTGCTTGAGCCGCCTCTAGCAGCTCAGTCGCCTCCTCTGTGGAGACGTGATCAGCGGTGAAATCGACCATCACCTGATCCTGGATCGTGACCAAATTACAGCGGACCGCCCAATCCTGGGGTCCGAGTTCGATCCCCTGCGCCGCCGCCTCCAGAGGAGCTCGTCCCGTGAAATAGACGTCTGGGTCGTATCCCAGCAAGCAAAGATTGGCGACCTCACTGCCGGCCGGCAGGTGTGCGGGCGTGTTGTTTGCCAACGCCAAGGCTCCACGTGCGGCCAGCTCGTCACAAGCTGGCATGCGGGCAATTTGCAGAGGCGTTTTGCCGTCTAGGGCTGCGATTGGCTCGTCGGCACAACCATCCGGAATAACGATGACATACTTCATTTTGGCGGGTCCTGCGCCGGGTCGGATTTCCGAAAAAAGGGGCAAGACGACCTGTGACGCAAGGTTGCAGCCGACCAGTCGATACCCACTCCCAAGTGGTAGTTTGCTAGACCTAGCGGATCGGCGGAAGGGGCCCCCCGCTCTGCAGGACCGTCAAAACCAACCCCAACCGCAACCGAGCTCGTCCCTCCCGATTCAAATGCAGTGCCCTTGAGACGCCGAAGCGGTTAACGACTTAGGTTTCAGGTGAATGTCGGAAACCGTTCCTTAACCGCCCGACGACAAAATTCGTCAAACCGGTCGTCAGCAAGGCTAGGTTGACACCCCACTGATCGAATGATTCTCCACGGTTTGCAGATCCTTTCAGCCAGCACAGAAAAAGGCGAGCCCACACCGCTTCACTTCTCGAACCAATTCCGGCAGCCGCCGCCGCTTCGGCTGCGGGCTTTCTCTTACCATTCGAAGAAAAACGACTCGTAGATGACGATTCGGAAGATCCATTCAACCAGCCAGCTCGATCCAATTCGTTCCTTGATCAAGCCACCTTCTCGCGGAATTTTGAATGAATA
>JAQWPZ010000153.1 GCA_029245125.1 Rubripirellula sp. | reverse complement strand
GACCCCAACGCCGCCGCCCATGACCAAACCATCCCAGAAGGCAACATAAGGCTTCGGAAAGGTCGCAATGCGATGATCCATCGTGTACTCAAACCGAAAAAGGTCAGCCGACACGGTGCCAGGACGGCCCAGTTCAGACGGCTTTTCAGCTGCATACAAACTCTTCACATCGACGCCGGCACAAAACGCCCGCGGGCCTTCCCCAGTGATCAGGACAGATTCAATTTGTTCATCGTTGGCCCACCGATCCAAGCAATCAATCACCGCCTGCACCATCTCTAGCGTCAGCGCATTCAGAGCCTGTGGACGATTCAGGTGCAGATGTCCCACCCGACCGCGGACGTCGGAACAAAGACTCCGAGTGGCATCCGACATATTTCTACCTACCTCAACATCTCTCTCATCTACCTCAACATCTCTCTCACCTACCTCAGCCGGGAATATCAACGATTGTCTTCACTGCGCCATCGGCGGCCGTTCGCTGCAGATCAAAAGCCTCTCGCACCCGATCAAAGGGAAACCGGTGAGTCAAAACTGGCTGCACATCGAGCGCACCGCTCCCGATCAGATCGAGCGCATGCAACGTCGAGGTGTGACCTTTTTCGGTGGCGGCATGAACAATCGACTTGACCGTCAAACGCTGCCAAAACATCGAGGAGTAATCGATTTGAATGGGAGGCCGCGGCAGTCCGAACTGCAGCAAGAATCCCTCGTTGTTCTTGGCAAGCTGGAAACTCAAATTGATCGACGATTCTCGACCAGCAGCCTCAACCACGACATCTGCCAACTGCCCGTCATTGACCGCCTTGAGTGATTCGACCGCGTCCCCCGCGGAACCATGAATCACGTGATCGGCACCATAACGCTCACTCAGTGCCATTCGATGCTCGTGGTTGTCCAACGCAATCACTTTGCTGGCACCGTAACGTTTCAGCATGACATTGAACCACAACCCGGCCGACCCCTGCCCAACGACAGCGACTGTTTTACCAACCACATTGGGCAAATACCTCGAAGCAAAGATGACGGTTCCCAACTGTTGAGCCATCAACAGTTCCTCGGGTGACTTACCCGCAGGCAGCGGCAACAAGTTTTCGAGCGGTGCCAAATAATACTCCGCCATGCCGCGGTGATCTGGCGTTAGCGTCAACGATAAATCGCCGACCTTGACGGAATCATGCGATCCATCCATCGCAACGACTTCGGCGATCACCTCATGTCCGGTCGTTCCGACCGGACATGGATAACGCTCCTCCGGACAGAAGTCCAGCATCCAGATATCGCTGCCACACAACCCCAACATTCGGGGCCGCACTAATGCGTAACCCGGTTTCAGTCGTGGTTCCTCGGCATCAACAAACTCAACCTGACCCCGCGAGACAACTTGGAGAGCCTTCATCTATCACTCGGCTGAAGCAAACGATCGCTCACGCTGCTCTGGCCAGGCAACGACAAATCGTCCAAAATCAAAGATCATCCAGAAACATCTTCGATCAATATAACAAAACGACTCACTCCGCGAGTGTCCCATTACACCGTGCTGAGTCCGATCGAGTGGAGAACGCTTGCAATGTTAATACCGAATACGTTTCACCAAAAACTGTCCTGCGGAAAACCAACACTCGGCACGCATTTCCTGTTTTCTGATCCTGACATCCCAGAGATCATTGGTGACGTCGGAATGTTCGATTACGGCGAATTCGCAGGAGAGTATTCGAGCTTTGACATGAAATCGTTATATCACTTGGCACGAGCGGGCCAATGCGGCAACCTGCCATTGATGATCAAGCTCGACCAAGAGGCACAAGGCTTCTGGGCTCAAGCCGCGATTGGTGCTGGCTTTCGTTCCGTCTTGTTCACCGATATTCGCACCCCAGAGGATGTCGATGCTTGTCATCGGTGCGTCCGTCCTGACAACCCTAGCTCCGGTGGGCTGATGGGCATCAAGCTGAGACGGCCCGCGTTGGCTGGATACGACACGGACGATTACTTGGCTGATCTCGAATCGACCGTCATCGCGATTATGATCGAGAAGAGCATCACGTTGGATCATCTTGATGCGTTGCTAGAGCGAGCCAAACAACGCGGCGTGGCAATGACGCAATGGGGCCCCGCTGATTTCGGTTTTTCAATGGGAAAACCGAACCTGATGTTCACGGAGGAAATCCGGCAGTTCGAAGAACTCGTGATCAAGAAATCAATCGAGCATGAAGTCCATCCTCGCATCGAAATTGGAGCTGTCGATCAAGCCAAACGATACATGGACCTCGGTGTTCGGCATTTCTGTATCGGCTGGGATCGCTTTTTGTATCAATCGGCTATCTGCCAACTCGGCGAAGGAATGCGGAGATTGCTGGAAACCATCTGATTGGCTTACGTCGTCGAACGTGATCAAAGCCAATCGAGACAACGAACCGCGTTCTGCGCACCTCGCAAAAACAACACGATTCGGACACGATGAAAAACATGAAATGGATCATTTTCTCGATCGGCTCTTTCCTTTGCTGGCCGCACGCGGTGGCCGATCCGGGTGACTACAACGTCCAGGTGGGTCAGTACCATCCCGATTTGACCTTGCCGTCGATTGAATCGGGAAAACCGATCTCACTGCGTCAATTTCGCGGCCAGAAAACTCTCTTGGTTCATTTTGCTTCCTGGTGAGCTGGCTGCCGCAAGCACGTGCCGGTCTGGCACGAACGCACACGCCGGTGGGTTGCCGAGGGACGATTGCAACTGGTTGGCATCATCCAGGAGCAACACGCCGATCGTTGTCGATTGCTCCGCCAATGGCAAGGTTTTGATTGGCCAATTCTTCACGATCCAATCAATGCACTCGGTGCCACAGCAGTCCCCATGTTCATTGCGATCGACGAACATGGGATCGTACGATCAACCCGCGCTCGTCTCGACGATTTTGAAGCGTCGTTCTTGAACCAGGTTTTCGAAGCAGACGCATCCAATACGCCCGCCCGTTTGACACCCCCGCAAGATCCAGATTTGATCCCTGCATCCAACTCAAGAAGCAAAGCGGATTCGCTATTTTTATGGCATCGCAACCATCGCCTTGACGACTCGATCGCCGAATACAGACGAGCGTTGACGAGCGACCCGACCGATTCACGCAGTCAATTTCGCCTTGGCGTCTGCTTGTTACAACGTTTCGAAAACCAAGCTCAGAACGCGAGTGACTTTCAACAGGCGATCGTTGCTTGGGAAAAGGCGTTAGCGTCACGACCCAACCAATACATCTGGCGTCGTCGCATCCAGCAGTACGGTCCACGCTTGTCGAAACCATATCCGTTCTACGACTGGGTCAAGACAGCAGAAGCTGAAATCAAAGCCCGCGGCGAAACCCCGATTTCACTGGCGGTCCGCCCAAGTGGAGCGGAGATCGCCACGCCGACTCGGAGTTTCTACCGTGCGGCAGACCAAGCGGCATCGCCCGACCCGGCTGGGCAGATTCACCGAGACCAGCGGGGATTGGTTCTAGCATCGGTCGCGACGGTACCATCACACCCCACCGCTGGAAGCACCATTCGATTACACATCACGCTTACCCCCAACGAGGCACTCAGGGCGCATTGGAATAACGAAGTTGAACCGGTGAGAATCTGGATCGATACGCCTGCCGGTGCACAAATCGAGCAATCATTAGTGAGCGGGATCAATCCACACCAAGCAGAATCAAATGAACCACGCCGCTTCGACGTCGAGTTAAAAATCCCTGCTGAGGCGAAGGGCAAGATCCAATTACGTGCCTACGCACTCTATTATGTTTGCGAAGACCTGCGGGGCATCTGCCAATTCCTGCGTCAAGACATCGTGGCGGACATACCGATACAGACACCATAAAAGGTGGCTGCTTTGCGACACTGCGGGCCGCAGCAATGTTCCAATTCGACCATGATTTTCGATTGAGTCCCAGCAGCCTATCCTGACTGCCGTCAAACGATCAAACCCTGCGAGCAACAAGCTCGTCTAACCTTTTTTGCTACTCAGATGAATCAAATCAATATTGCGGTGTTGGTACATATCGTGCTGACATTTCTGGTGATACTCCGCATCATGCTGCGACCTCACCGCGAACCCGCCTCTCGAATTGCTTGGATCGTCGTCGTCGCCAGCGCTCCGGGATTCGGGATGCTGATGTATTTACTACTGGGTGAAACCAACATCGGGTTCCGCCGCGTCGAACGGATGCAAAAGGCCTTAGACGAACTCCCCAAGGATGGCCTGCCGGATGATGACCGAGCCAGTGTACCTCATGAGTCTCGCCACCTATTCGATGTTGCCAAATCAATCAGCGGTTTCTCGGCCGCAGGAGGCAACTCAGCTCAATTGATGGCCGATTCCAATGCCACGATTGATTCGATGGTGGCGGATATTGATGCTGCCCAACAACACGTCCACTTGGTTTTTTACATTTGGCTTTCCGACAACAACGGCTGCAAAATGATGGAGGCCCTCAAACGGGCAGCAGCACGTGGCGTGAAGTGCAGAGCAATGGCGGATTCACTCGGTTCTCGAGCGTTGATCAAATCACCGCACTGGAAAGCGATGCGCGACGCCGGTGTTCACGTGGCCGAGGCATTACCGATTCCGAGTTTGCTGCTCAGCGTTTTCGCTCGGGTTGACCTTCGAAACCACCGTAAAATCTTAGTGATCGATGGTCGAATCACCTACTGTGGGAGCCAAAACTGCGCTGACCCCGAATTTCGCGTCAAGCCAAAGTATGCACCATGGGTCGATGCAGTCATGCGTTGGGAAGGCCCCATCGCCAGGCAAAACCAGTTTCTGTTTGCCAGCGACTGGATGGCAAACGTCGATGAAAACATTGACGATGTGTTGCGAGAACCGCTTCCTTCGCCGACAGGAAAGGTGACTGCATCCGTTGTCGCGTCAGGCCCCACCGTACGGTTTTCGGCCATGCCAGAAATGTTCGAGTCACTGATTGATGCAGCTCGGCAAGAATTGATCATCTCAACACCCTACTACGTTCCCAACGAATCACTGCAAGGCTCTCTGTGTGCGGCTGCCTACCGCGGTGTCGAGACCACCATTATCTTTCCCGCCCGAAATGACTCCTGGATCGTGGGAGCAGCAAGTCACAGTTACTATGCCGACCTGCTGGCTGCCGGCGTCAAAATCCATGAATACGCTGGCGGCCTGCTGCACACCAAATCATTGACGATCGATGGGCAAGTCGCGCTGATCGGATCAGCGAACATGGATCGCCGCAGTTTTGACCTGAATTACGAAAACAATATTCTGGTCGCCAACACCGAGGTCACCAATCAACTGCGAACTCGACAGCAACAGTATCTGGCCAGCTCGAAGCCGGTTACCGAGAGCGAGGTTGCCGCCTGGTCCATCCGGCGGCGATTGTTCAACAACACGATCGCGACGCTTGGACCGGTTCTGTGATTCGTTTTCGTGATCCGAATCGTGCAAGCGGTCAACGGCTCATCTCACAACAATTTGCTGCGTCGCGGCTTCAGATCAACGACGCGGTTTCGTTGGATAGAGAGTGACCGGGTTCTCGACTTTCCCTGGCGGTCTCACACCTGGACCGGGTCGACCACTGCCAATGTCTGCCATCATTTCGTTGGCTAGCGTCTGCAATCTCGCGACCACCTTCGGATGCTGATCGGCCACATTGGTCAACTCACCGATTTCATCATCAAGATTATAGAGACGCGGTTCCGACGACTTGAGATCTGCTGGCTGCTCACGGATCCCCATCCCTAAACTCTGTGGCCGTATCGCCAACTTCCAGGGACCACTGCGAACAGCGTGCAAGTTAATCCCGCGATAGTAGTACCATGCCCGGTGGGGTGATTTTTTCGTCTCGCCCATCAACAGTGGCGAGATATCTTTACCATCGATCTTAACGTCCGGCCGGAGTTTACCGCCAGCGAGCGTGACGAGAGTCGGCAAGACATCGGTGGTCCCCACGACTGCGTCGCTCGCGCTTCCCGCTTCGACTTTACCTGGCCACCAAGCGATGGTTGGCTCGCGAACACCGCCTTCAAGCGTTCCACCTTTGCTGCCTCGCAACGGCCCCGAGACTCCCCCGGCTTTTCCTTTTGATGCCCAAGGACCGTTGTCACTGGTGAAGATCACGAGCGTGTTTTCCTGTAGCTCATATTTTCGCAACGCATTGATCACTTGCCCAACACTCCAATCCACTTCCGCCACCCAATCTCCGTAGGTGCCGTTGTCTGATTTCCCAACAAAATCCCGATGAGGAAACAAGGGGATGTGCATCGCAGTGTGTGGCAGATACAGAAAGAATGGTTCATCACGATGCTGTTCGATAAACTCCACCGCCTCCTCGGTGTATTCCCGGGTCACCCGCCGCTGCTGTTCATCCTCGAGCAACTCAGCGACCGCTTCATCTCGCAGAAGTGGTGTGACACGTGGTCCACCACCTAACGCAACGCGTTGCATGTCGTTTGAGTAGGGAATCCCAAAGTAATGCTCAAAGCCTTGCCGCGTTGGCAAGAAATCGGGCTGATCTCCCAAGTGCCATTTACCAATACAAGTGGTTGCGTACCCCGCCTCTCGCAAATACTCGGCGACGGTAATCTCAGTGGGGTTCAAGCCTTTGTCACCGGCAGGAAAAAAAACACCGGGGACCGATACGCGCGGTGCGTAACAACCGGTCAACAATTGTGCCCGCGAGGCCGAACAAACTGGAGCGGCATAAAAACTGGTTAGCTTCATTCCCTCATCTGCCATTCGCTGCAGGTGGGGAGTCTCATTCAACGTGGACCCAAACGGAGAAATATCACCGTAGCCCATATCATCAATGAAAATAACGACAAAATTCGGCTTCGGTGCGGCTTGGCAAATCGCGGTACATAACGTCGCAGCAGCCAGCAATAACAAACGTAGCATCAAAAGTATTTCCCGTTTGCGAATCGGTGTTCAGGGATGCGAGGGACTGCGGCAACCAGATCGCGGCAAGCCCATGAGCAACATTTTAAGTCAAAACGATAAGCCGGGTCTTGAGTCGGGATGAATGGCCTGATGCTGATCAATATGGCCCCAAGCTGCGACCGGAACCCCATTTTCCCGGCTGCCCCGCTTTCCATGTGCTCGGCTGATTTAAGCGGTTTTAGCAGAGGATCCCCCTTTCGAACGCACCCAATATAGGAACAAACGTTCAGTTCCCTGCCCGTCGAGAAGTCCAATTGCAATGGTGGTTCCGAACGACGGGGCAAGACAGGCCAACAGGGCCAAGCCTGCGGGTTAAGAAGCCCGTGCGGTTTGCGCAACCTGCAGGACAAGGTAAAAAGGAATAAGAATCATGCCGAAACAGGAGCACGCCAAAGGCTTGGTGGCCTCCGATCCTTGAGTTCACCGTGCGGTTCACAGGTGGGTCCTTTTTCGGATCGGTTCTAAATTGTTTAGGTTTGATTGCTGAAATACCACCAACAACAAGAGAGTGAACATGAACGGTCTTCGTGGTTTCCTGATGGGCGGCATGGCGCTTGCTATGCTCGCATTGACAACTTCTTCGGTTGACGCTGGCTGCTTTGGCCTGAGAGCAGCCCGCTGTGCACCAGAGCCAACTTGCTGTGCACCGCAGCCAGTTTGTTGCACACCACCTCCCCCAGTCGAAATGACTTGGTGTGTCACTGATCCTTGCGATCCTTGCTGCACCTACAAAGTAACGGCTTGCGTTCCTGCTTGCTGTGCTGATTCAGCTCCTTGCATGACCGGCTGGCGCAAGGGCATCTTCGGTCGCAAGGTCCTGACCTACAACTTCGTCGGATGCGATCACTGCGTCGACGTTGTGATCACCAAATTCGGTCGTACGATCGTCCGCGACTGAGCTTGGTTTTACCAGCTTTGAGAATCATCGCCCTCCGGTACGACCAAGTGCCGGAGGGTTTCTTTTTTGCGCGAACGAATGTGGAGTGATTAAATCAGCTGAGCTCACACGTCTCGGTCGGGTAGGATAACGGTTCGAGTCAAACCGTTTCAAAAGACCGCCGCCAGGTGATTGAAGATGCATCTTAAAATCGCACGAATATGCGTACCCACCGACTTTAGCGCCGCAGCAGATCATGCGGTGCATTATGCAGCTGCTTTGGCTCGTTCATTCGGTGCCGACCTGCATCTTTTGCATGTCATTGAACACGCAGGTCCGCTGGTCCACCACCCAGACTTTACCAGTGACGGCGAGGTCGCAAGATCGTATTTCAATCAGCTTGAAAAGGCTGTTATCGATGCGGAGCAGCAACTGGATGCCGGCAGCGACGAATCTTCGCACGAAGTCTCCGAACTGATTCGCTCACTCGAATCCGGGGCATTGCAGCAGTTTGAGTCGGTTAAAGAAGAGTGGTGGTCAGGCCTGAATGTCCATCGTGACATTCGTTACGGCCACGCGGTGAAAGAGATCCTGCATTACGTCGAGGTCCGCGACATTGACTTGGTCGTGATGGGAACCCATGGACACAGCCGGTTGGCAGCGGTGCTGCTGGGCAGTGTGA
>JAQWPZ010000048.1 GCA_029245125.1 Rubripirellula sp. | reverse complement strand
AAAACACTGCAACGCCATTTCCAAACCGAGTCGCGAATCGGGATCAGAGCGGGTTTGGGCGTCCACCAAACAGCGGAAAGAATCGAGCGTTGGTGGGGCCGGTTCATCCACTGTCGACGTCAAGCGTTTACCAATCACCGCAGCGATTTCACTGACCAGCCTGCTCTGCAGCAACAGATTATCGGGTGCATCACTTTGTAGGCGATTTCCCCAGATTTGTTTGCCGGTGGTGGCCGAGATGATCTGCAAGTCGATTTCCGCGAACGCTGTTGGCCCCTCACCTACGGTGCGAATCTCGCCGGTCATTAATGCGTCGACTTCCAGTAGTTTTCCAATGCTTCGGAATTGCTCTGGGGTTTCGGCCGACAAGGGGCGGAATCTAGGAATGCTCAGATCAGACAAGCGTGTTAGTTCGTGGACAAGCAATGCTGAAATTTCTTCTCCCCGTCCGAGCGGGGACTGGCCGATTGGCGGTGGGACCTTGGATGTTTGTGGTGCTCTGACCGCAGTGGTTGGGCGACCGCTGTTGGCTAAGTCACCGTCGGTGATTGAGAGCACCGCGAGCGATTGAATCTCGCTTAATGTCTCGCGAGGATTGCGCTGCGATTCACTCGCGTCACGGAACCAAAACGGTGACGAGGCGGCGACAGCGATTGCTCCGGAGGCGGCAATCAGCCAAGTTCGGCGATGGTTGGAGACTGGCGAGTGAGATAGCGTGCCTGGTCGCGCGCGGAGCCGAATCGCGATTTCGGCGGCAGACCCAGGGCGTTTGGCTGGTTCCTTCTGAAGGCATTCGTCAATCAGTTCCGCTAAAGCAGGGTCCGTCGAACGTCGCTCCTGATCGGTACTTGGTTGTTCGTGCAGGGTGGCAGCAAATCGTTTCGCATGGGTGCGGCCCTCGAATGGTAGCTGCCCGTAGAACGCTTCGAACAGAACGCAACCGAGCGAAAAAATGTCAGCAGCGGGCGTGACTTTTTCACCCCGCACTTGCTCCGGTGCCATGTAACCGGGGGTCCCCATGATGACACCTGCACCGGTTTCTTCCACTGAACGCCCTGAGGTTGAGTCGGGATTTGCATCCTTCACAGAGTTTTGATCTTCCGATGAGTCTTCATCCTCTGGTGGTTTTGATGTGCCGACCAGATCGGGAGTTTCGGAAGGATCTTGATAGTTGGTCGGCGCTCGCGACAAGCCGAAATCGAATAACTTCACAACGGTTGTGTCATGCAGTTCGGCTCGACTTTGGGTGAGTTGCACCAGCATGATATTGTCGGGCTTGAGATCGCGATGGACCACATCCGCGCGATGGGCAGCGGCCAAGGCATCGGCAATCGATGCACCGAGCGATCGAACTTGGTCTGCATTGAGTGCTTGATCCCGCAGTCGCGTTCGCAACAATTCGCCGTCCAGAAATTCCATCACGGCGTAAGGCAAGCCGTTGAACACTCCCACGTCGAATAATTCCACAATGTTGGGATGGCTGAGTGCGGCCAAGGCCTTGGCCTCACGATCGAATCGTGTGGTCAACGCCTCACGTTTTTCGGTTTGAACGGCCAGCATCTTGATGGCAACCTTGCGGTCCAAACGTTGGTCCAATGCCGAGAAGACCATTCCCATCCCACCCCGCCCGATCAGCCCCTGAATCAAGAAGGGGCCGATCGCCGTATTCGCAGTTGGCATCAAAGGTTCTGGGGCGGCAGCCTCTTGGCTCGACGCTAGCAGAGCGTCGGAAACTGTTTTGGGCAGTTCTGTTACTTTGTTTTCGACCTCATCGCGGACCAATTGCAATTCTCGCTGCAGCAATTCGGTATGCGGTCCACCATGCTCTTGCACCAACACATCAATATCCAGCAGCTCGCCGGTGCGTAGTCGGTTTTCAAAGTCCATGCAGACTGCATCGATCCGTGTCAGTTCGCTGGCCGGCAGGTCATCAAAATTCATTCTCAAATTCTACAACGGACAGGCCGCAGCGGTAGCAAGGAAAGCGGAGAAATCAACGACGACGGTGGAGGATAAACGGCCTCGCAAGTGATCTTTTTTTGCCTCGCCATGCGGGGTGTTTAACACACTGCGGGGTGTTCAGCACACTGCGGGGGGGGGCGCGACACTGCGGGGGGCAACACCGTTCACTCTTTCGGATTCGACTCGTCCCAGATCTTACGAATCAATTGCAGTCGGCGTTCGACGGCCCGCTTGCTGATGGTCAGATGCTCGGCGATTTCATCGACCAAGTTTCCGTCCATTCGCATCACGGCAATTTGTTGCAATTGTTCGTCGTTCAGTTGTTCAAGCAGAAGTTCATACGCCTCTGACAACTCTGCTTGAATATCGGCTGATTGTGACATTCCAGGCACGTTGCCAATGCCGTCGTTTGTTGTTTCTCCGTCAGCAGCGAGAAACACTGACTCACCTCGCACATCACCGCCACCCCGCTTTTTTCGTGTCTGGTGTCGCAAGTGCGCGTGGACTTTTCGACCTGTCAGTGTGATCAATAGTCCCCATAGATTGTGTGGTTCATCCAGTTCCGGGAATTGTTCTTTGCGAACCCCCGAGATGAAACTGTGAAACGCCGACAAGGCAATGTCTTCTTCGTCACCGCTGCGACGCATTCGTGAGGGTAAGCGAAGAGCCGCTATCCGAACCAACTGCTGGTAGTAGTCGTTCCAGAGTTGGGTGATTGCCGCTTCGTCACCGCGTCGCACCCGATCCATCAGGTCGGTGAATTGTTTGATCGAATCGTTGGGTTTGGATTCCATGGGTTTGATCGTGCGCGAATGTTGCGTGGCACGTACAGAGTTGGCAAAACGCGGTTTTGGCTACAGAACGGTTTTGGCTATAGAACGGTGGCAGTGAAAGTTTGGTTTTCGTCGGGCATTTTTCCCTCCGCGGTGCTGCCAGCGTCAAAATGGGATCGTCGTGCCATGCCGATTGCTACCGCCCCCGTCGCATCGGCTGTGACGCTGGTCAATCGACCAACAACTTTATCGCCGGACTTGAGTTCTGTACCCGCGGGTGGAACGTTCTGCTCGATTCGCCAGCGAACCAATTTCTTTTGGACTTGTCCCAGGGCATCTAAACGGGCGACTGTCTCTTGACCCAAGTAGCAACCTTTGGTGAACGAGATTGCCAAGGCGTCCCGATCGGCTTCTTGGGGAAGGTTTGCCTCGTTCAAATCGATGCCATGCCATGGAAAGCCGGCCTGAATTCGGGTGGCATGGAATTCGGTCTCGTCCCCAACTTGAACGCCCGATGCTTGGGCTGATTCAGCGAACGAGTCGGCCACGTTGCGGTTGACCAGCAGCACATTGGTTCCCTCGCCCAGCCAGCGAGTCCGATAGGCCGATCCCACAAATTCGTTCCATTGCCATTCTCCGCATGGCAGCGGATCGGATGACTGATTCGATTTGGGTAAATCATGCACACCTTGAATCTGCGCGGCCCAGTCTGAATCGGGTGGCAAAATGAAGGCAACCCAGTTGTCGTCTTGGATTGCAGCGGTCGCATCCTCAAGAATCGTGTACCGGTCGATATGGGAAGCAATCGCGTCAGAGGGGCCCGCCGGTCCAATCATCCGCAACTCGTCGGGCCGTCGATACAGGCACAAGTGGGCGAGCGTTTTTCCTCGTACATCCGTCACAAACGTCTCGCGGCCTTCGCCAGGCTGCAGCGGTTTGACTTCATTGGTGGTGAGGTTGTGAATGATCTTATCGGCGTCTTGTCCGCCCACATCCACCACGCAAAGGCGGTCAATCCGGTAAAGCTTTGGAGTTGTCATAGAAAAGTTAGGTTAGCACTCAAAACGAAAGGGAACAGGGCAGCGAATCTTCAACGAAGTTGTTGGTTTTTCAGCCTATAAAATTCATGAGGAATCTTTCGAACTTCCACAGGTTCACGGCCGCCCGTGTCGATGGGTGAATCATGCTGATCGGTCAGTCAGCCTGATTCTTCTGCCGAAATCACCGCAGCCCGGCTCAGTAGAGAATCATAAAATGCTCAAGATAGCCAGCGGTGGTGATGCCATGCCCGAACCAAGTTGTCGTCCGATTCCGAATTATGATCCTCTGCAAGATTGTGATCCTTTGCCCGGGTTGATTGGATCCCTTCGTAAAAAGCAGCAGCAGGATCGGGCCGACCGCAGTGCCAGGCTGAGTACCGGTGAAACTGGTCACGACAAAATTGACAGGCTCCATACGCCCGATGCCTGCAAAAACAGCATCGCAAGCAAAGCTAGTAACGCTTCCGAAACTGCTGACCCTGCCGCTTCTTGAACGCCTCCTGAGGAGCAGGTCTCTTTTGGGGACTAGCAGGACTGAAGTTCATCAGTCTCTTATGGCGAATGGTCATTGGCGACTTCGATCCGCCATCGGTTTCTCCTTGTGCGTGTCGATTCGGTTCCCATTGTCGATTCGGTTCAAGTTCGGCCGGCATTTTGGGGCAGACCCGCGTTATGGGGCAGACTTGCGTTTTCAGGCAGGCCCCCATTTCAGGCAGGCTGATCAGGTGTCTTTTGCTCGTGATTTTGGGGCTTGGATCTGCGTTGGTTTTCGGTCAAATGGCGGGATTCGGCTGGCCCCAATGATCGGATCTTTCGCTACGATAGCGAAGTCAAACTCGTAGAGGAGAGATCCGTGTCGCAGTCGCGATCGTTATTCGAAGAGATCGAGCAGCAGAACCTTCAATCGGCGCAGCCTTTAGCGGCACGGATGCGACCGCGAAGGCTTGCCGAATTTATTGGTCAGCAGCATATCTTGGGCCCCGGAAAGATGTTGCGGCGGATGATCGATTCTTCTCGGCTCGGTTCGATCTTGTTGTCGGGGCCCCCGGGGAGTGGCAAGACAACTTTAGCGCACCTCTTGGCTACCGAGACGGGCAGCGAATTGCGAATTCTCAGCGCGGTCAGTAGCGGAGTGAAAGATGTTCGCGAAGTTCTGGCTTGGGCTGCCGATCTGATCGCGACCGGCCAACCTAGACCGCTGCTGTTCATCGATGAGATCCACCGATTCAGTAAGAGCCAGCAAGATGCGCTGCTACCCGATGTGGAGTCTGGTGTTGTTTCGTTGATCGGTGCGACAACCAGCAATCCGTTTTTTGCCGTCAACGCTGCGTTGCTAAGTCGCAGTCAATTGTTTCAACTTGAATCACTGACTGCCGAAGATGTGTTGGAGTTGTTGCAGCGAAGCCTGGGTGATTCCGAACGAGGTTTGGCAGGCATGAAGGTTCGGGTCGACCAACAGGCGCTCGAACACTTGGCCGATGCTTGCGAAGGTGATGCCCGCCGTGCGCTGTCGGCGTTAGAAGTTGCCGTGCTGAGTTGTCAGCATGACGGGACTGATGTGACGCTCGAAGTTGCTGTCGAATCGCTCGGAAACCGGATGGGTGGATATGACGGAAGTGGGAACGATCATTTCAATCTTGCCAGTGCCTTGATCAAAAGTATGCGGGGCAGCGATGTCGACGCGTCGATTTATTGGCTGGCTCGCATGCTGGAAGGTGGCGAGGATATTCGCTTCCTTTGTCGACGATTGGTCATTCTGGCCAGTGAGGATATCGGTAACGCAGATCCACAAGCCTTGGGGGTGGCGGTCGCGGCAATGCAGGCTTGTGAATTTGTTGGTTTGCCCGAGTGTCAATTAACGCTCAGTCAGGCTGTGTCATATTTGGCGTTGGCGCCGAAGAGCAACGCCGCGACCCAAGCGATCGGCAATGCCAGACGCGATGTCCGCGAAAAACAGATTGTTCCTATCCCCAAGCATTTACGTTGCGGCCACTACGCGGGTGCCCGCCAACTAGGGCATGGCGAAGGGTATGTGTTTTCGCATGACGCGGAAGATGGTATCGCCGAGCAAGAATATCTGGGAGTTGATCGGACTTACTACGAACCGGTTGATCGCGGATTCGAGTCCGAGTTGCGAAATCGTCTCGATACGATTCGCAAAATAATTCATGGTGAGAATGAGAGCTGACTTTTTTGGGTTCGGTTCGCCAACCAAATATCGGTCGCGGGTGGTTCAAGGTTGGCTGCTCAGCCGAACCGTAGCGGTGACGGGCGAGTGATCGGAAGGATAACGCCCCGCTCGTTGTGTTCGAACAATGGCCGATTGTTGGATCTCCGTGCCAGGTTCAACAAAAATGTAATCAATTTTTTTCCCATCTTTGCGTCCCTCGAATCCGCCACCTGTTCCGACCATTTTTTGATTCGGATGTAGTTCGCGGAAAGTATCGACAAGCTTGATTGGGCTGGGTGCTTCAGCATCGCCGCCCTTCAAGTAGAGGATGACAGGATTGTCTTCGTCGGCGTTGAAGTCGCCCGTCAACACAAACGGATTTGCGTGAGTCCGGTCTCGAATGTGTTTTGCAATTAGCTGTGAGGAGCGGAGGCGTGCGTTTTGGGATTGGTGGTCAAAATGTGTGTTGTAAACATAAAACAAACGGCCCGTCTTCAACTCTTTCAGCCGTGCCCAAGTGCAGATTCGTAAGTAACGGTTGCCCCAGCTTCGTGATTTGACATCGGGTGTGTCAGACAGCCAGAATGTTCCTGATTCCTCTGCCGTGAATCGATTTTTGCGGTAAAGGATGGCTGAATACTCGCCCTGCTGGTTGCCATCGCGACCCTCACCTAATTCTCCGAACTCAGGGAGACGCTTTCCGATTTCATCCAGTTGAAAACGAAAGGCTTCTTGCAGGCCGACGATGTCCACCTTCGATTCCGCAATGACGTCACAGACGAAGTCTTTACGCAGGTCCCAGGCGTTGTCGCCATCTCTGGCCCTACCATTGCGAATGTTGAAGCTCATCACCGAAAGTTCGATCGAAGAGTCACTTGGGGCCGGTTGCTGGGCTACGGTGATCGTTGCTGCCAGAGCCATGAACGTGAGGAATGTGGCTCGCTGAATCCAAAAAGTCATCGTCGTTTCCATTCGCGGCGATTGCGTGATCATTGGTTGGTTTAGAATGTGCCAAGAGCAGGCTGTGGTGCAACAGTGACCGGCAGTGTCCTACAGGTTTGCGACCAGTCTTGCCGTTTGCAGGGCTGCTTTATTGGGGTCTAACGCGGTGGTCGCGATTCCCGAGATGACTTTGGTGATGTTGTGATCGACTTGATCCGGGACAGACCAAACTTTTCCGTCCGCAGCGGTCAGGTAAACACTGAACGTGCGATGCCCGGTGCCGGGGCGTTCGCCGATGATGTGAGCAATGATGCGGTTCCCTTTCAGGCCGGCAAACAAACGCTCACCGATCCGGTAGCCTGCCCGAACTCGTCCTGAGGTAACGACGAGATGTTCTTTGCCAACGCTCATTCCCGCATTACGGAGTTGCTGGCGAAACTGAGTTAAAAAGGGCAGCAACTGATCGTCTTCTTGAATTGCCAACGCGTTCAGCCCATCCGAGATAACGATTTGAATCTCGGTTTTGCCATTTTGCTGGTGGCGTAATTCGTCGATGCGTTGCAGGGATGATGGCTCTAATTGCTCTCCGGTCGTTGGATGGAGAATGTAATCTTCTCGGTCAGCGGATTGCGTGTGGATGCCGACGGCAGCCGGAATCTCGGTGATGAAGTCTCGCTGTAGTTCTGCCCAGATACTTTGTTTGGCATCGTCATAGATTCGCGTGATGTCGCTTTGGAGTTCGGGAGCGAGTTCCCACACCTGCTGGCCATGTTTCTCCGCGACGAAGACGCCTCGCCCGCGGACTTCGCTCAGACGTCTCTCGCCCTCGGTCAGGATTTCTGCGTCCTTTCGCTGATCCCCTTTTGCCCGTTGATACTGAAGGAAAACCCATTGTGGATCGCCAAAATGTTCGGTCGGGTTTCCCGTTTCGTCGATCACTCCAAGTCGCTTGAAAAAGGCCCAGGTGTCATCATTGACACGAGTGTTGAAGCGTTCCCTCAAGCGTACGTGATCTTGAAAACCAGTCGTCAGGTAGCCCAGCATCGGATCGATCTTAGTCGGCAGAGCCATCAGGTAAGCGGGGCAGGCCGGCATGATTTGATCGAGGCACCAGTCGAGATCGTCGAGTGTCACGTCCATGTGCAGGGTCGAGCAAACGTCAAGGCCGATGCAAAGTCCGTGCAGTTTGCCCATCACGATGTCTTCGAGGCAGCACCGCACGAGTTGCTCCCGAGTGCGAAAGACTTCGGGGCCGATAAAGCCAGCGACATCGTTCAGGTGGACCCACGGACCTTCAGCGTTGGAAGCTTCGGCTTGAGCGTTAGCAACACGCTGTTTTAATTCCCTCGCCAAGCCGTACTTGCGGGATTCATGCAACAGCATGTCGAAGCCAAGGCCGTGGCCATTGGTGAAATCGGCTCCCTGGCCCGTTTCAAAATACAAGCCAAAGCGTCCCTTTCGTTGGTCCGCATATTCAGCCAATTTCTGAACGCTGGTGTCAAAGGTCGCGTTGGATTCATCGCAGCCGCCAATGCTTTGGAAAAACAGTTGCGTTGACCCCGGTTGCGCTTGCTCTACCTCGGATTGAACATCGATGTGCGCGAGGACGCAGTGTGGCATCAGGTCATCGATGCCAAAGGTCACCAGTAACTCTTGCAACGCGAGTTCAATGGCTTTGACCGATCTCGGATCACTGGATACCGGGTTTGTGCCAAGTAGGACATCGCCAACTGCGTAAGACCAGCCGTCGAGAACCTGCCACAGGATATCGTCAATGTTGTCGGTGGGAGAGTTTGGTTGTATCCGAGCGCCGAGATAACCTTCCTCCCCGATCATCGTGCCTGGCAACGGGTTGAAAACTTTCGCACCAATGCGGGTCAATTCTTCGTTGGTCATCAACTTGCAGACACATCCAATGACATCACTGGACAGTCCCGGCATCACTTGTTGGATCGCTCCCTGGTTCGATTTGAGCAAGAAACGTTTCAGGCCACCGAGGGTTAGGTTCGGGCGTTGTTCTGTGCGAACAGCTCGTAACCCGGATTTCTGGACTTCATCTTGGTGAAGCGAGTGTTCATCGATTTCTTTGAGTGACGTGTTGTTGAGTAACGTTCGTGCGTGTTGGCGAGAGGTTTCATCAGCGGCTGCTACGCCGATGGCGGCATCGCCCTCCTTGAAATTGTTTGCTGCGCCAAGCACCTGAGCGTAGAGCGTGGGATCGTGTTTTCCTTTCATTCGATGAATGAATTCAAAAACACCTTCATTCGCGTTCGGTGAGGCGATGGCTGGTGCCGGGGGTGTTGCCGCGACCGCATTTGGCGGACAAGACCATGGAAACGCTGCGATTGTCCCACCTGCAGCCCCGCCGACTAAAAACACTCTGCGATTGATCATTGCCAATATTCCTAACGCGCATCGAACTCATCTCACTATCATAATCGATCTGACTCCATCACGCGGATCGAGCTCAAGCTGAATGCCAGATGCAGCGACCGCCAGTGCGGCGACCGCCAGTGCGGCGGCCCCCGTGCCGACGACCACACGGTCTGGGTTTGCTGCGGTGTGGTGCGTTAGGTCGTTACCATTCGATGGGGGTGACTGAAAACGCGTGGCTCTGCACGGGATGGCTCTAGCGATGCTGACTTTTTGTATCCTGGAGCAGCAGCACTCGTGGTTTGGTGGTGAAGTCAGCGAGGGGCGAGGATGCGGTGAAAGTCGCGTTCACTGCAGGGTGTGATCCCTGTTTTTCGATCCAGTGGGGTGTCGATGAGAGGTTGGAGCGCCCCGTCGTCGAAGGACACTCAGTTTTTGGATTTTCGCGCCCTTGCGATCGCTAAAATAAGCCTGACGTAACTGCACTCCCATCAACTCGATCCCATTGCAGCCCAGTTCAGTCGCCTGCTAAATGTTGATTCCATACGGCACTGATGCCCCCGTTTACCATCTGCCATTCACTACCGTTGGTGTCATCGTTCTCAATACGGTGATCTTCTTGGCGACGGGCATGGGGCAAGAAGATCAATACGATTGGTTGGCACTGCAGTTCGATCAGGTCAACCCACAGCAGTGGGTCACGGCTGCCTTCATGCATGGTTCGTTCGGTCACCTGATCGGCAACATGATTTTTTTGTGGTGCTTTGGGTTGATCGTGGAGGGCAAGCTTGGTTGGTATCGCTTCGCGTTGCTTTATCTCGGCTTGGCGATGGCGGATGGAGCGATCGGACAGGTACCGATGTTCGTGTTTTCCGATCATGCAGGGCAAGCTTTGGGGGCATCGGGTGTTATTTTTGCATTGCTCGTGATCGCGATGATCTGGGCTCCAAAGAACGAAATTCAGGTTTTTTACTGGTGGTTTTTTTTCTTCGTGGGAACGTTTGATGTTTCGGTTCTCACGATGGGTGGGTTTTTTATTGGCTGGGAAGTGTTCACCGTCTTTTTCATGACGGGATTGTTCGGCTTGCGCATGTCATCGGCCGTGTTGCATCTGCTCGGCGCGTCGGTGGGGATTCCGTTTGCAGTCTATATGCTGCAAGCAAAGCGAGTTGATTGTGAAGGTTACGATTTGTTCACTCAAATGGGGTGGTCGACCGGAGTACGCCCGCAGCATTTCAACCTGCTCTGGTTCATGAGGTACTTCGTCAAGTCTGCGGCGGCCGATCCGGAGGGTTCAGGATCGCAAAACCGAAATCAGCAGGCAGCGTCGCAAGCAAACCGTCGGCCGGGGATAGCGCCGCCGACGCAAAACCTGTCACCGGCGGCGGCTGGCGCTTCCCGCCAACCGGCTAACTCACCGTATCAACCACTGTTCGGCAAGCCCGCTGCGATTGCCGACCGTGATCCCTGCGCGGACGCACTGCATCACTTCACGATCGCCGTGCAGTCGCAGCAAAGCGAGGCAGCGATCGATATGATGCGTGAGATTCAACAGGGCGGGTGGATCGCGGCGATCCCGGAGCCAACCGTGCTTTGCTACGTCAAATTGCTCGCGAAAGAAAGTCAGCACGACGAGTTGTTGGTTCCGCTTCAATTATTGGTGATGCGGAAATCACGTTATGCCAACGATGCCTGTTTGCAGATTGCAAAAATTCAGTCGCGGCATCTCCATGATTCGACTGCTGCAATCGCAGTGCTCAAGCAAATGGTGCCGCCAATTTCGGATCGAGTGAGTCAATGTCGAACCGAGCTTTTGCGAGAGATTAAGTCAAGTTCGATGGAGGAGTAACGCCCACGCACCCCTTCGCTCAGGCACCCAGATGCTCAGGCACCCCTTCGCTCAAGCACCCCTTCGCTCAGGCACCCAGATGCTTGAACGCGATGCTTGATTTGAGTGTGCGGCTTCAGGCCCATTCGATTCATCGGGCCGATTCGATTGGCGGAGGTTTGCGGGGTCGGTCGGTTCTGTCCTTGGAATCCAGCTACACTGTGGTTGGTTGATCTGAGTGATCCAGTTTGCTCGCAGGTCGGATAAGTTCGGTGACCGATTTTTACGAAGGAAAAAAACATGGCAAACTGTAATGATATTCACGAAAACGATCTCGCGGGTGTGGGTTCGGGTGTGAGGCGAAGGGCATTCATGCGGAATGGAGCGTTGGTGTTGACGGCGGCTTCACTCAGTCAAAGTGAAATCTTTGCCGAGGACCCTGCGGAACCTTTGCGGATTGGTTTGATCACCGATTTGCACCATGCTGATAAACCAGCGGCGGGCAGTCGGCATTATCGCGAGACGCTTGGCAAGTTAGAGGAGGCGGGGCAGCAGTTTGAGCAGCAGTCGGTTGATTTTGTTGTCGAGTTGGGCGACTTGATCGATGCAGCCGACTCCGTCGCTGTCGAAATGAAGTACCTGCAAACCGTGAATCGCGAGTTTTCCAAGGTTTGTCGAGATCGACATTACGTGCTCGGAAATCACTGCGTCGACACGTTGACCAAGAAAGAGTTCTTAGGCGAAGTCGGACAAGAAAAATCGTACTACTCGTTTGACCGAGGTGGCCTGCACTTTGTCATCTTGGACTCCTGTTTTCGCGGTGATGGACAACCGTATGGTCGAAAAAACTTTCAGTGGACGGACGCCAATTTGTCGGTTGAAGAATTGGAATGGTTAGAGGCTGACCTTGGTGCCAATGAGAAGCCGGTCATTGTGTTTGCCCATCAACGCTTGGACGTCAAAAATAACCACGGTGTTAAAAATCAGGCCAAGGTCCGGTCGATTCTGGAAGCGTCGCAGAATGTCATCGCGGTGTTCCAGGGGCACAGTCACAAGAATGACATTCAGCAAATCGCTGGAATTCACTACTGCACCTTGGTCGCCATGGTGGAAGGATCAGGAGCCGAGAATAGCGGCTATTCCGTCATGGAAGTCGATCCGGGTGGCACGATTCACCTGACCGGTTTTCGGAAACAAAAGAATCGCCTTTGGCAGCCCTCGGCCTGACTTGGATGTTCTGACGGTTTGTCGGCGAACGCTGCTGATTCATGCCAGCGCGTTCCGTGCCAGTCGGGAACGCCGGTCCGGCATGCCAGTCGGGGACGCCAGTCGGGGACGTGGCGATTGATCGACGATTTTGCTTGCTAAGGTCACGAATCGTTCTGAAGACGAGCTTGCGAACCCATCATCGGCCGACGTTTGTTACCATGTCCCTTTTCCCCGGGGAGCAGTGAGACGATGCAGACGCGTGTACTTGGAAACAGCGAACAACCACTCAGTGTGATTGGCTTGGGGACTTGGGCGATCGGTGGTGGTGATTGGAAGTTTGGTTGGGGCGACCAAGACGACAGTGAAGCGATCGCGACGATCCACCGAGCAATCGAACTCGGTGTGAACTGGATCGACACGGCGGCGGTTTATGGGCTTGGCAAGAGCGAGGAATTGGTTGGCAGAGCATTGGCCGAAATGCCGTCTGGTCAGCGACCGTTGATCGCGACCAAGTGTGGTCGAACGAACGTGGGTGGCGGAGAAATCGGTAAATCGCTGCGTCGCGAAAGTGTCATTGCCGAATGCGAAGCGAGTTTAAAACGCTTACAAATCGATTGTATTGACCTTTATCAAATGCACTGGCCAGAGCCAGACGAGGAGATCGAAGAAGGTTGGCACACGCTGGTCGATTTAAAGCAGCAGGGCAAAGTGCGATCCATCGGCGTTTCCAATCACAGCGTCCAGCAGATGCAGCGGTTGCAAGCGATTCATCCGATTACGTCGCTGCAGCCTCCCTACAGTATGATTGCTCGCGAGGTGGAATCAGAGATCCTGCCGTTTTGCCATGAGAATAACATTGGCGTTGTTTGCTACAGCCCGATGGGAAAAGGGTTGCTGACGGGGGCATTTGATGCCGCGCGGGCCGTGTCACTGTCGGCGAAAGATCATCGAAGTCGGGATCCGCGTTTCCAATCCCCGCAGTTAGAAATTAACTTGCAGTTTGTTGCCGGTTTAAACAAGATTGCCAGCGGCTTGGGCTGGACGGTGAGTGACGTCGCGATTGCGTGGGTGTTTCGGTTGCCTGCAGTGACCTCGGCGATCGTTGGCGCACGTCGACCTGCCCAGATTGAACAGACGGTCGATGCAGGGACGCGAATCATCGATGCGGCGACGGTTGCCGAAATCGAAACCTTGCTCGTTGCCCGTCAATCGGCACTCGACGCACTGGAGGGCGTCGAACAAGCTCGGGTTTAGCAAACTGGCTTGAACAAACTGGCTTGAACAAACTGGAGCAGGCCGTTTTAGTTCAGGACTTATTGCGAAGATTTTGTCGAGGCGAGCAAACCCTCCGGCTGCGGAGTGGGGAAAGAGATTGATCGTTTGATGCCCGGATTCGAAGAAGCCCTGTCAACGCTTGCCAGCCCCTGGGGGTTGTCGGTTGTGGTGATCGGTACAGCGCTGGGGATCTTTGTCGGTGCGATTCCCGGTTTGACCGGTACGATGTTGATCGCACTCGTCTTGCCTTTGACCTACGGCGCTGATCCGTTGTTGTCGATGGCTTTCTTGATCAGCATTTATGTCGGCGCGGTGAGTGGTGGCATGATCACAGCGACTTTGTTGCGGATGCCGGGAACGCCTGCGTCGATCATCACCACGCTGGACGGCTATCCGATGGCTCGGAACGGTCGGCCCGGTCGGGCGCTTGGGCTGGGGGTCGTCTCATCACTGGTTGGTGGCACGATTTCGTGGTTCTTCTTAGTGTTGTTGACCAGTCCCATCGCAAGACTGTCATCAGAGTTCGGTTTCTTTGAGTATTTTTCGTTGGTCATGATGGCGCTGGTGTTGATCGCCACGATTGGTGGCGGGTCCCTTGCGCGGTCGCTGTTCTCGGGTGTCCTCGGCATTTTTCTAGCGATGCCCGGGGTCAACGCCGCAACCGGTCAAACGCGTTTGACGTTTGGGATCACGGAGATGAACGATGGCTTTCAATTGTTGCCAGTGTTGATCGGTTTATTCGCGGTCAATCAGATCCTCCGTGACATTTATCAAATTGAGCAGACAGATGAACGAATTCAGTTAGGTAGTGAGTCTGTGTTCATTCGTCTGGCCGATGTGATGAAGCAAGGCGTGAACCTGGTTCGGTCCTCGGTGATCGGAACGTGGATTGGGATCTTGCCCGGGATCGGGGCGAATATCGGTTCGGTTGCTGCGTACAGCGCCGCACGCAGTTTCTCCAAGACGCCGGATCAATTTGGGAAAGGTCACGAGGAAGGCATCGTTGCTTCCGAAGCAGCCAACAATGCGACGATTGGCGGTGCGTTGATTCCTTTGATCGCAATGGGACTGCCCGGTAGTGTGGTTGAGGCCGTGTTGTTGGGGGCGTTGGTGATTCATGGATTGCAGCCGGGACCAAGATTACTGGAAGAGAGTCCGGCAATGGTCTATACGATCATGGGGGCAATGTTAATTGCGAATCTTGTGATGGCGGTGATCATGCTCGGTTCCGTTCGCTGGTTAGCGCGGGTGGTGCATATTCCCAGGGCGTTCCTGTTGCCGGTCATTCTTTGTTTTTGCGTGATTGGTTCGTTTGCTTTGTCACACCGTTTGTTTGACGTGTGGGTGATGATCGGGTTTGCAATCTTGGGGTTTTCGATGGAGACGGTTCGGATACCGTTGCCGCCGTTTATTATTGGCTTTGTGCTTGGTCCGATCGCCGAAAAGAACTTGAGCTTGGGACTGCAGGCTTCGGGCGGAAGCTACTGGCCGATTGTGACCAGTCCGCTGTCGCTGCTGTTCATCGCGGTTGCGGTGATGATGTTGGTTGGTAGCACGGCACGACGACGGTTTGCCGCCGCGAGTGGAGGTGAATCCGAATGAAGGCAAGTTGGATTCTATGGCACGTCACTTCGTCTGTGGCGATTCTCTTTTTGGTCGGCTGGTGGGCGATGCAAGTCGGCGTTTCCGCCGGTAGCCCTTACCCGAATCAACCAATTCAGGTGGTGGTTCCTTACGCTGCCGGTGGTGGCAGCGATACGTTTGTCCGAATTCTGTCACGAGGCATTGTCGAAGAGAAACGATTGCCGGTGCCTTTGGTGATCATCAATCAAGATGGTGGCATCGGGACCATTGGCAGTCGGGAGGTCAAAGATTCGGATCCCGATGGTTATAAAATTCTTTGTCACCACAACGCGATCATCACTGCGAAGTTGGTGGGCACTGTCGATTATGGACCGGAGGCGTTCGAGCCGATTGCGATGACCGGTGAGATGTCGATGGTGATTTTGGTGCGGGGTGATTCGCCGTACCAAACAGTTGCCGATCTGCTCGGCGACGCGAAAGATCGTCCCCAGGACATTCGTTTCGCAGCCAATAAAGGTGCGCCCGCTTATTTTGCGACGCTGCAACTCGAAAAAACTTTGCCCGGCGCCGAGCTGAGAATCGTGTCGTCCGGCGGTGGTGCCGATCGGTATGCCAAAATCTTGGGTGGGCATTTGGACGCCGGCATCTTTTCGCTATCCGAGTACTTGGACTTTCGGCGTGGCAATGGAACACCAGCGGATCAAGATGTTCGCGCGATCGCGCTGCTCGGTACGGAACGACATGAATCGATTCCCGACGTGCCAACGGCTACCGAAATGGGCTCGCCCGTTTTGCTGAGCAATGCGAATTATTGGTGGGCTCCCCAGGGGACTCCCAGCGAAGTCGTCGATTATTTGGCTGATCTGTTGAAGGCGACGATGGAAGACGAGACCGTGAGATCCGAACTGCAACGCATTCGCGTTGACCCAACTTACGATCGTGGTGAATCGCTGCAGCAAAGGGTCAACCAAACGGTTCAGCAGTTTGAATCAGTGGCGGAACAAAAGCCGGCAAGCCTGCCTGACTTTTCGTTGTATTTGGGGGTGATTCTGGCTGGTTTGTTCGTGTGGATGTTGTTGGAGTCGCTCGTCGGTAAATCGCCAGTTGGGGATTCTATTTCCAGCCGTATCCGCATGACGCTCCGTCCGCGAGTGGCCCTCGCATCCCTGATTGTGCTCTGTGGTTATGTGTTGTTGCTTGGAATGTCCTGGTTGCCGTTTGCACCCTTAACTGCGGCGATGGTGGTGACGCTGGGGGGGACGATGATGATTGGCAGCCCTGAATCGCGGAGCCGAAATGATTGGTTGGTGTTGTTGCAGCTTGGCCTGTTGACCGGCTTCGGCGTGGAATGTGTTTTTTCGTTGGTCTTGGCGACTCCTTTGCCGTAATCTTCTTCGCTTTGGACGAGCGTGCTTTGCAGTGCGGCACCATGAGCGACGAAATGCTGCTCAATCCCCGTGCCGCTGTCTGATTGCTGCCGCTGTCTGATTGCTGCCGCTGTCTTGGGGGGGCAAAGTCTTGGGGGGCAAAGACTTGGGCACCTTGGCGGCTTTCCAGGTCACCCCGTAGACTATCGAGATCATGAAAAGACTCATCTTTTTCGCTGTTTTAGGCAGCCTGTTGTTTGGTGCCACCACGGATGCTCAGGCAGATCCCGGTCTGTTTTCGTTGCCCTCCACCGATGGGACACCGGTCTCTTTATCGACGGACCCAACGATTCAATTGGAGGTGCTCTGCTTTTTGGGCGTCGAATGTCCGTTGGCGAAGGTTTATGCCCCCCGCTTGCAGCGGATGGCGGATGAGTTTGCTGCGCGTGGTGTCCGTTTCATCGGGATCAACAGCAACATCCAAGATTCGATGGAAGAGGTTGCTCGGTATGCAGAGGAGCACCAGTTAACCTTTCCACTGGCCAAGGACTACGACCGCCGCGTGGCGTTGCAGATGGGCGCGACGCGTACGCCCGAAGTGTTTGTCGTCGATCGGGCTGGCGAGATTCGATACCAGGGGAGAATCGATGATCAGTTTCAGGTCGGGGTATCACGCAAGCAGGCAATGAAACACGATTTGCGAAATGCGATTGAGCAGTTGTTGGCGGGGCAGCCGGTGGCGGTTCCGCGAACCTCTGCACCCGGATGTCTGATTGCCCTTCCCCGCCAACCAAGCCAAGCAAGCCAACCAAGCCAAGGCAACGCTCCCGAAATCACGTTTTGTGACCAAGTCATTCGGGTATTGCGGAAGCACTGTGTTGATTGCCATCGCGATGGCGAGATTGGCCCCTTCACGCTTGATGATTACGAGGAGGTCCAAGGGTGGGCCGATATGTCGTTGGAAGTAATCGACAGTGGTCGTATGCCACCGTGGCATGCGAACCCCGAGCATGGTGCGTTCCGCAACTCGCGAGGGATGAACGAAGCGGACAAGCAGACGTTTCGACGCTGGGTCGAATCTGGAATGCCTTATGGGCAAGCGACCGACCTGCCTCCGTCGCCAAAATATGTTCCTGATTGGAGACTAACACGCACGCCGGATGTTGTCTTTCCGATCAGTGACCAGCCCTTTGAATTACCGGCCGATGGCACCATCGAGTATCAGTACTTTGTGATTGATCCCCAGTTCAAAGAGGAACGCTGGGTCCGGGCTGCCCAGGTCATCCCCGGTAACCCTGCGGTCGTCCATCACTGCATCGCATTCGCGAGGCCACCCGATGGTGGTGATTTTCGGGACATCAGTCTGTTATCCGCGTACGTACCGGGACAAATTCGTGGTGAGTTGCCGAGTGGATACGCACAACGAATCGCGCCGGGAGCGAAAATTGTGTTGCAGATGCACTACACGCCTACCGGGAAACCCGAGCAAGACTTGACGCGACTTGGATTGGTGTTCGCCGATGCGGATGACGTGACCCATGAAGTTTACTCGCTGGCTTGCATCAACCAGGATTTCGAGATTCCGCCCGGTGTTGAAAACTACGAGGTGAACGGAAACCAGGGTTGGTTTCCGAAAAATGGATCGTTGCTCGCGATCACACCGCACATGCACTTGCGGGGAAAGTCGTTTCGGGTCGATCGCCGCAGCGGTGCTGTATCCGAAACCTTGCTGGATGTGCCGGCTTACGATTTCAATTGGCAACACAATTACGAATTGATTGATCCGTTGCCGCTCGATTCCACCGACCAGATCTCTTTCACGGCTGTTTTTGACAACTCAACGTCGAACCCCAATAACCCGGATGCCAAAGAATATGTCACCTGGGGAGATCAAACGTGGCAGGAGATGGCGTTAACTTTCTTGACAGTCGCTCAGCCAATTGATGAAGTGAAGCGAAGCAGGTTGGGTCAGGCCGGAAAGAAGAAAGCCGATGAACGCTCGTTAAGAATGATGACTGAGGATGCCGAGTCGGAGCAGAAGAAATTGAAGCGACAGCAGCAATGGCAGCAACAAGCAGAACGATTCGCTGAAAAGTATCTGAAGCGGTTTGATGGGAATGAAGATGGATTCATTACCGCCCATGAGTTGCCCGATTCTGTGCGGATCTTTTCGTTTTGGACGATGGACCAAAATCACGACGATAGGATCAGCATGGACGAATTATCGTCAGCAGCCTTTCAGCGGGCTCGCAACAACAAAGAGCTCCCTCAATAGAATGGAATCGCGGTGCTGAATCAGTTCGGACGGTTGGCCGATTGGATTATCGACCATCGCCGTGTGACGTCTCTGTTTTTAGTGATCTGGACTGCGCTGATGGCGGTCGGGCACTACGATCCGTATTGGTTGTTTCCCGAGGGGATTCCGCTGCCGTTCGTGGCGACCGGGCAGGCCGACGAGCAGGAATCTGCCAGGGATGCGGAGTTCGGGGCGCCGCCCGACAAGCCTGTTCCCCGCGTTTCACCAATCCGAGTTGCCGCCGGTGACGTGATCGTTGTCGCTCAGAGTGACAGTTTCTTCACGCCCGACGGTGCCGAGGCGATGCGGGCCGTGGTGCAAGGCTTGGAGAATCTCGATCATGTCGATCGAATTCTTTGGATGGACCAGGCGCCGATGATGAATGTGTTTGGGTTGCCCGAGCCAATCTTGCCCGGTCGCAATGCCAGTGCGGTTCGTTTCGCTGCCGCCAAGCAGCGGGCACTCGATCATCCGCTGGTTGTTGGGCAATTGCTTTCGCCCGATGCCAAGACGCTGCTGTTAATGGTTTCGATCGATTGGTTGTTCGTGACAGCGGACGAGGATTGCACCGATCGATTGCGAGATACGGCCGCCGCGGTCGCGGCAGATTTTCCGGGTGTTGAAATTGATTTTTCAGTCACGGGCGAGGTGCCAATTCGATTAAGCCGGGCGGCCAGTAATCGGGACAATGAATTCAAGTACCAGGCGATTGGTTATTCAATCGCCCTCGTGATTGCGTTCATTCTTTTTCGAGGGCTATCGGCGGTGGTGATCGTTGCGATGGCACCGGCGTTCGGGGTGTTTTGGACACTCGGTGTGCTGCATTTTATCGGGTTTGATGACAACCCGTTCAACTCAGTGATCGTTCCGGTGCTGCTGTGCATGGTTGGATTTACCGACGGTGTTCACATGATGGTGCAAATTCGTCGGCACCGTGCTGCCGGGCTTTCTGCCGCTGATGCGGCCCGGAAATCAATTCGCGAAGTCGGTTTGGCATGCTGGCTGACTTCGTTGACCACTGCAATCGGTTTTGGTTCGCTGGCGCTCGCGCATCACGAGTTGGTTCGCGAGTTTGGATATTGTTGCGTGATCGGTGTTCTACTGACTTTCATTTCGGTCATCACGGTGATCCCATTGGCGTGTGCGACGCGTCTTGGAGAACGGGTCGCGACTGGTTATGGCAAGAATCTGGTGGATCAGAATTTGAGTCGTGTCGCCGTCATCATTGATTTTGTATTGGCACGCAGTCGATTGCTAAGCCTGGTGGCTATTGCCGCAACTTTCCTCTTGGGATTGGTGACGCTGCAACTCCGGCCCGATGAGCGGTTGACCAGCAACTTGGCATCGACCAGTGAGCCGGCGGCCGCTCTGGCTCACATCGACAAGGCTTTTGGTGGGATGGAAACGTCACGAGTCGAGGTTCAGTGGCATCCTGACATCGAACCGACTGCTGGTGAAATCGCGACGGTCGTCGGCCAAGCCGATGCGGTACTTCGTAGCGAACCGCTGATTGGGCACCCGCTATCGATTTGCGAGCTCATCAACGCTTTGCCCGGCGAGGGCGATCCGTCGACACGCATGTCGCTGTTGGATTTACTGCCCCCACCGCTCAAGCGTGCTTATATCGTTCCTGAGACCCGCTTTGCAAAGATCGATTTCCGTTTGCAAGATTTAGGGATTGCCGCGTATGGCCCCGTTTTTGAGCGCATCGAGACGGAGTTGCAGCGGATCGAGAAAGAACATCCGCAGTTTCGCTTAGAACTGAGCGGTGGTGCGGTTCGACGTTGGAAAAATTTATACCAGATCGTGTTGGATTTGGCGTACAGCTTGGGGACAGCCAGCGTCGTCATCTTTGTCGTCCTCGCAATCGTCTATCGATCGCTGCGATTGGGGCTGATCTCGATCGTGCCCAATCTGTTTCCCTTGGCGACCACTGGCTGTTTGCTGTGGATGGTTGGTCAGAATCTTGAAATTGTGAGTGTTTGCGCCTTCACTGTCTGCCTCGGGATTGCCGTCGACGACACCATCCATTTCCTGACTCGATACCGTGAGGAAATCAATGCCGCTCAGGGGGCAGAGCCTCGGGATCAGCAAGAAGCGATTCGACGGGCCTTTGTGGGGGTCGGAACAGCTCTTATCATGACCACGGTCGTGCTGATCATCGGTTTCAGTACCGCGTTGTTGAGTGATGCACGGGACCACCGTATCTTTGCAACGATGGGAATCCTGACGATTGGCAGCGCCCTGTTCGCTGATCTTGTGTTTTTGCCAGCGTTGTTGAAATGGGGTGACACACCACGCCGTCGAGGTCCTGAGCGATCGAATGACTGAGCCGAAGCCCCAGCAGTGATCCCCAGCAGTGATCCCCAGCAGTGATCCAGTTTTTTGTTGACCTGTACTCCCACTGAGTGACACATCACCTTGAATGAAGCGACAAGCGATTGGATCTCGACAGTCTTGGAATACTGCGATCGGTTTCACGATGATCGCGTCGTGATGCGGCGTTATCTGCACCAGCATCCGGAGTTGTCGGAGCAGGAATTCATGACGACCGAATTCTTGACCGCTGCGTTATCGAAATTGGATTTACCAACGCACGTACCGGGGGAAGGCCGCGGGGTTATCGCTGACCTGATCACGTCGCCGACGGTTGCCGATGGTCCGCGGATCGCGATTCGTGGTGACATCGATGGCCTGCCGATTGCGGACAGTAAGTCGGTTGATTACCGCAGTCAAGTTGACGGGGTGATGCATGCTTGCGGGCACGATGTGCATGCCAGTGTGGTGGTGGGGGCGATGCAAATCTTGGTGGCGATGCATCAGGATGGCAAGCTGCCCTGGCCGATTGCCGTTCGAGCGATCTTGCAGCCTGCGGAAGAGATGGCGACTGGGGCGCGGCATATGATTCACCATCATGCTCTGCGAGACGTCACTTCGATTGTTGCCTTGCATGTTGATCCGACTCGTTCGGTAGGTTGCATCGGTTTGCGGACTGGGCATTTCACCGCAGCCTGTGATTCGATCCACGTCAGCTTTACAGGGAAAGGTGGACACGGCGCGCGGCCGCACTTGACTCGGGATCCGATTGACGCCTGTACACACTGGGTCCAATCGGCCTTTCGCAGGATTGCCCGGACGGCGAATCCTCATGAGACGGTTGTTTTTTCGATCGGTCAGATTGAAGCGGGCCACAGCGTCAATGTGATTCCCGATACCGCGCAAGTCGATGGTTCGTTGCGATCGCTCGATAAGGAGAGTCGCAGCCTGGCTTTAGAAACGCTCGAAGATGTTTGCGAATCGATAGCCCGAGAAAGTGGTTGCCAAGTCGAGATGACGATGGGCTACTCGGCACCCGCGGTGATTAACGATCGGGCGACGATTGAGTTGCTGGCCGATTCGGTGAAGCAAACCTTGTCGCCGGGGGCGATTCAGTGGATCGACCAATCGAGCATGGGAAGCGAAGATTTTTCTTACTATCTCGATCACGTGCCCGGGGCGATGTTTCGCCTCGGTGTGGCCGGTTCGCAGGTCGGCCATGCACCTCTGCATACCTCCGCTTTTGATATCGACGAAGAGGCATTGACGGTGGGTAGCAAGTTGTTCGCAGCGACAGTTATCAACCACTTTGACCCCGCCCGCGCGGGATCACGTTAGAATTGAAGAGAGCGGCGCTAAGATCGCACCGATGCAAGGGGCAGTGAAATGATTCATCGGAAACGATCTTGATGAGCGGTCGTGAAAGTTGCGGTGGCCGGTTTGACCGCCGATGCGTTTTCGCCCAAGCAAGCCGTTTGTGTTGACGCAGCAGATCCGAACCCTTTGAAAAGCCTCTGCCGAAGGAGTGCGCTGATGGCCAAGCTAGATTTCAATTCAAACGATGTCCCAACGGTGGGAGTCGAAATCGAACTCGGCATTGTGGATGCCGCTTCGCACCGCCTGACCAGCGGCTCGAACGCACTGCTCGATCGTGTCGCGGGTGGCCAGCAGTGTGATGTCAAACACGAATTGATGCAGTGTTGCATCGAAGTGATCAGTGGGGTTTGCCACACGATTCCCGAGGCCCGCAACGATTTGGCCACCAAGCTGAAAATGGTGGAACAAGCCGCCGATGCCGAGAACCTTGCCTTGTGGTGGGGAGCAACGCACCCGTTCGGGCTCTGGGAAGACCAGCAGGTCACCGAAAATGAGCGTTATCAGAACCTCGTGCAATTGCTTCAAGAATTAGCTCGCCGGATGATCACCAACGGCTTGCACGTGCATGTCGGCGTGGACAGCGGTGACAAAGCCGTGATGATCTGTGATCGCATCATGCAATACCTGCCGACCCTGTTGGCTCTATCGGCGAGTAGCCCGTTTTGGCAGGACCGCGATACGGGGTTGCAGTCGCATCGTTCCAAGTTAATGGAAGGTTTGCCGACCGCGGGGTTGCCGACACTGATGCGGAACTGGAGCGAATACGTCTGGTTGGTCAATCACATGGAGGAAACTGGATTTATCAACACGATCCGCGAGATTTGGTGGGATGTTCGTCCACACCACAATTTTGGCACCGTTGAGGTTCGCGTTTGCGATATGCCCGGCAGTTTGGACCATGTTTGTGGATTGGCGGCGTTGATTCAATGTCTGGTCAAACGGTTGAGTGACCAGATTGACGAGGGGATGTACCAATTTGATTGTCATCCGATGATGGTGCGGCAAAATAAATGGCGAGCCGCTCGGTACGGGAATCTGGCAAGACTCGTGAATGCTCGCGATTATCGAGTCCAGACCTTGCCCGAAATTGTCGATGGGATGATTGATCATTTGCAGGGTGTCGCGCAAGATTTGGGGTGTGAGTCCGAATTGTTGTTCGTCCGGGAAATTGCCTCGGGTGACGATTGGGCGAAACGCCAACGCGATATCTTTCACGCCTCCGGCGGCAGTAAAGAAAAAATCGTGGAACAATTGGGCAAGCAATCCCGACTGAGTGATCCAGCGACTGCAACGAGTTAAACAGCACGATGAACGATTCGCAGGTCCAGATTCAATCGCTGAATCTCCGATCACTCGAGACCTTGGCGGGCACGATGGTGCGCGAACTGCCCTCCCCTTTGGTGATTGGTTTGGTGGGGACGTTAGGGGCCGGCAAAACGACCTTTGTCCAAGCACTCGCTCGTGCCGCGGGAATCGATGCCGTGGACGTTACCAGTCCCACGTTTACGTTGTTGCAGACTCACCGAGGGGCGATCGTGATTCATCACCTCGATGCCTATCGTGTTGCGGATGACGAAGAGTTCTTGCAGTTGGGAGTCGATGAGTTGTTTGCCGATGATGATGCTTGGACGATCATTGAGTGGGGCGATCGCGTGGCCGAGGTGCTGCCGGCAAACACGCTGTGGATCGAATTGGTTCAAGGCAGTGACCAGGACACGCGAGATGTCAGCTTCCGGTCGACCGGGGGAACATGGGGTGCGGCGATTCAACGGATTCAAGCCGGTCTGGGGGCGGCAAACCAATGAGTTGCCTCACCGTCGATGAAGAGCCGCAGCTGCACCAGGGGTTGCCGTTGGTTGCACGCCTGCCGGTCGATTTCTGTCTTGAAGCTGCCTTCGCTCGGCTCCGGCACTTGCCTCATTGCTTGTGGCTCGATTCGGCGGCTCCCGGACCGCGTTCCAATCTGGGGCGGTACTCGTTTTTAACTGCCGATCCGATCGAAACGCTGGTCGCTGATCCAGGTCACGAGGATCCGTGGCCCCAATTGGAACGCTGGTGCCAATCCCTGTCAGAAGATTCGAATCCCGAATTGCCGCCTTTTCAGGGTGGAATCGCCGGGCTGATCGGATACGAGGCAGCCACCTGGCTAGAACCGGTCGGTGCCGCGCGAACCAATGATCTGCCGACACCGGCGATGTCGCTCGGACGCTATGACTGGACCATCGCAGTCGACCATTTGCAGGGTTGCGCGTGGATCATTAGTCAAGGGTTTGGGGGACGCAACCAGCTGGATCGAGAGCAGCGGGCGCGACAGCGGTTGCACCAAGTGCAGGACTGGCTCCGCAGCGAACCAAGACCGATGTCGACGCCTCAGCGACCTGCATCGATTCAGTTGGGGCGACAGTATCCAACCGCCGTCAACGGAATCAGTAGCAATCTGACCAGTGAGCAATACCGTGCCAGTGTGGCGGAAATTGTCCGCAGGATCTGCGATGGCGACTCTTTTCAAGTCAACCTTGCCCAACGGCTGTTGGCGAAAGCAACATCGTCCTCCGCCGATTTGTATGTGCGGCTTCGAAAACACAACCCGGCGCCGTTTGGTGCCTACTATGCCGGTGATGGATTCGAAGTCGTCAGTAGTTCCCCCGAGGGGTTTTTGAAAGTTCGGAACGATGTCGTCGAGACTCGCCCCATCAAAGGCACAGTGCCCCGCACGGGGGACCCCGAACTGGATGCACAACTGGCCGAGCAATTGTTAGCCAGTGAAAAAGATCGTGCAGAAAATGTAATGATCGTCGATCTGATGAGGAATGATTTGTCGCGAGTCTGCGATGCATCGTCGATCCGAGTCCGCGAACTTTGCGCAATCGAACGTTACCAATACGTGCAGCACTTGGTTTCCGTCGTGGAAGGTCGGTTGGCGAAGAACCAAAATATCGCGAACTTGTTGCAGGCCTCGTTCCCAGGCGGGAGTATCACAGGGGCACCTAAAATTGAATCGATGAAAACAATCGCCCGCTTGGAACCGAATCGCCGTGGACCCTACTGTGGAACCATTGGCTACATCAGTTGTGGGGGGAACGCGGACTTCAACATCCTGATCCGAACAATTACTGCGGCACAAGGCTATTGGCAGATTCCCGTCGGTGGTGGGATCACGGCACGCAGCGAGCCGGTCGCAGAGGAGGCCGAAACATGGGCCAAGGCGGAGGGGATGTTGCGGGCAATCGTCGATGACGGTTAGACTGCCATCGAAGCACTATTCGCCCCTGTAGCTCAGTTGGCAGAGCAACGGACTCTTAATCCGTGGGTCCTAGGTTCGATCCCTAGCGGGGGCACTTTTGGCGAGTCTGGGATTCTCGATTCGGAAGATAAACGTGGAATCGAACGATCGCACGACGACCATCTCAGACCTGAAAACGGCTGTTGCGACTTTCGCCAGTGAGCGCGATTGGGAACAGTTTCATGATCCCAAGAATCTCGTGATGGCAATGGTTTCCGAAATGGGGGAACTGTCAGAGCATTTTCGCTGGGTTCGCAGCGAAGATGCGTTTGCGACAGCCGCCGATCCCGCAAACGCCGAAGAAATCGCCCACGAGTTGGCCGATATCCTGATGTTCGCGTTGGAGTTTGCAAACGTCTGTGACATCGATATCGCAAACGCCATTTCGAGCAAGCTGGAGATCAACCGTCAACGGTATCCGATCGAAAAGGCAAAAGGCCGTAGCGACAAATATAACCGCTTGGATGATTCATCCAGCCAGTGACTCGGGCAGGCCAATGACTCGGGCAGGCCAATGACTCGGTCAGGTCAGCGATTTCGGGCAGGTCAACGCTTCATCTGGGCGTGAACTGCTATCGCATCCAGCCTTCGATGCGGAAATTACGCTCCAGCAGTTTTCTCGCAGGTTCACCCGAGTCGGGCTCGAACCACAATTCGAAGCGGGCAGCATAAAACTGATCCCAATCGCCTTCGTGGATGGTGAAGTGGGTGTTGGTGAAGAACAGTTCGTTGGGATCGTCCGACCAACCGGTGCGCTCATTGCCGTAGCGTCGCAGCCGAGTCGCGGAAAGCTCATCCCCACGCGTCACTTCAAATGCTTTCACGAAAGTGGTCCCGGCTTCGCCGGGATTGACCCAGGCCACCGAATCGTAGTTACCAGGTCCGCCAGATGAGCAGAGTTGGAATACCGGCTTTCCCTTCCGTATCGAACCCTTCGGCAGCGATTGGGTCAATGTGTCCCAGTCATTTACCGCCAAAACCTTCGCTGCTTCTTCATCAAGCAATTCGATCATGGTGTTGGTGATTGAGCGTTCGGTCTTTGGTGTTTGTTCAAAAATCTCGACGAGTAGCGTTCCCGCTGAAATCAAGCTCAGGCTATTCTTCTTTCCGAACCGCTCCGTCGATTCGATCTCAACGGTATCTCCCGCCATGATTTGAGTTGCATCGCGGA